>NZ_JBLUOI010000073.1:0-24636 GCF_048059995.1 Metabacillus sp. YM-086
ATATGTCCATATACATACCCTGCACTATTAGTATAGAACGTTTTTTGGAATAAGACTGTTCCATTTTCATTTTTTAATACGATATCAACCTTTTCCCCAGCTTCAGCCCACTTTAATTTATTATGATCATAGATTCTTAATGTTACATTAAATTGATCTATATCACTATCATCTACTTGTCCCTCATTAATCAAAGCTTTACTAGTATCATAGAAATAAGCTTCTTTCACTTCTAAATGCCCATTTCTAAGTTGTACTTGCGTACCATTTCCTGTTAAAGCAAAAGCCTCAACCGAAATACTAAAAATAAATACAACTAGAACCGAAAAGAAAGCTATCTTGTTGAAAGTCTTGCTGTACATGTCATGATCCCCCATTAATAATGATATTCTACTAACAGATCAAATTGTACCATCTCCTAAAATTAATTTATATAATGAAGAAATAAATATTATACTAAATATACCAAAAGATTGTTACCAATTATGGGGATTTTTACTGTTCGAAATCCAGTTAACCCGTTAGCTTAATCTATTAAAAATTATAAACCCATACATTTGAATAAGGATTAATCATTTTTTATTTTATTTAATAGATATTCTGAAATTATAGCCATACCTTCAATTGCTAAACGCGCATCTTCATGAGGGATTTCAGGGACAAAAGGTCTACCATGTCCAGTACCTGTTTTATTGCGTAACAAATTTATAGAACAACCTAATTGATATAAAGATGTTTCCATTTTTATTTTAGCTTTCTTTACTGGATTAGCTTGGTCTATTTCTTCTAATGATGTTTTTAACCCCAAAGCAACAAAAGCTTGTCCCAATAATGTTGGGAAGTTTACTGTTTGTGGATATGTACCCCATAATTTGACTAGAACATGTGCTGCTACAGCCTCCAATAAATCTTTACTTGTTCCTGTAAGTAAGGCTGCATCTTCTTGTCCCTTTTTTGCTCTACGAACATAATTCCATAAGGCCTCTTCCATTTCAAACTCAGTTATATTATCTAAAATTAAGTGTCCTATATTTCCTGTGTCGTCCAGATAATAGCCACTATTCTTCAATATTTGCTGTAAGTTTATTATTTCTTCTTCCCCAACATAATTTGAAGATCCCTTTCTAAAACCTCCTACTCCACGTACCAAATTTAATAAAGCTACCAATAATTTTTCCCCTGAATCTATGTTGAATTCTAGTGCCCAATTTAGTACATATCGAACTCTCTTAGCTTTTCCAACTGTTTGACCTTGAGCTTTTGGATCTCCTTGTTCCAGTCCATATTTCTTGATTTGAAATTCTAAATCAGAATGGCTTGGATCTCTTCTATTAGACATTGAGTCATCAATCAGTTTAGAAACAGCAACAATTATGTCTTCAGTTAAATTAATTTTCGTTACCACATAACCACCTATTTCCCCTAAATTTTATCTTTTTTTATCTATCTATCAATTTAGATGCGCTCGTAATTTTAGCAGATCCCTTTAGATAATCATATCCAAAGAAATGTTTCTACTCAACTTTATTTCAAAGTACAATTATCACAGCTCAAATTTTATCTAGCTATAAAAAGAAGCTTCTCTATTAGATATAGGAAGCTTCAATTGTATTATTTAATTAAGTTTTCATATCGAGTATCGTAACTTTCAGGGTACTCTCTTTTATCCCATGTGTGATCTAACGCCAATTTATTATCTGATATTAGAAAATAGTCATACCTGACTGAACTATCTGGAACTTTAGAAACATCATCCCATGTAGCATCTAAATTGTACCATACACCATCAAGTTTCACCTTGTTCCATGCATGACCAATTCCACGAACCGATCCAGTAACATCAATATTCTCTATTCCAACTTCATTTAATAAATAATACATAGCGTTCGTGTATCCTCCGCAAACAGCGGTCTGGTTTACAAGGGCACCATATGCCCAATTAGATTGCCAATGGACATTATTTGAATAATCATACACTGTGTTTTTGACGACATAATCGTGAATAGCTAGAACTTTTTCATAATCAGTCATATTAGGATCTATTATTTCCTTAATGACTTCATTTTTTTTCTTTATAAGCTCGTGTGATTGTTTTCCATCATATAAGGTAAATAGATATGAATTATTTACTTCTATTCGTCCATTATTCCATATAAAATCAGATTCTATATAAAGTAGTTCTGGATGATCTTTAAGCACTTCTTTAAAGGTATTCCATACTAATTCTTTATTGTTACTATCAAATTGTATAGATTTTTCGCTGTTCTTTAAGGAATTTAGGATAGTATTGTATATTATAGTTTTATCTACAGTTTCTTTTACTATTTGAAATTTCATAATAACTTTCGCATTAATTATCTTATTATTATTTGAATACAGATTAGTTGAAACAGATAGTGTATATGATTTACCGAATTCAAATGTGTTATTGCTGATAATTAGGGTGTTACCTCTTGACCAGGTTGACGTAGGATTGAATTTCTTACCATTAGAATCTGTAATTTCTACCATTGATTCATCTACATATCCTAGTGTTTCAGTGAATTTTATCTCAATTACTTCGTTCATTCTAATTGTTCGAGGAGATACACTTTCTTTAATCACAGAGAAAGTTTTATTTTTGATAACTTGCTGTATGTTTGATTCTTTATTTACTAAGAAATTATTAATTTGTTGAGGAAGAGCTTTATAACCTCCTGCTAATTTTATCTCTGAAGCTCTTCTTTTTAATCGATCTAATTTATTACTTGATTCAATTGCAGAACGATAATTTGTATATTGAATTAATTTTTCAATATCTTTTATTAATCGTACCTGCGAAACCTCATATATAACTCTTTCTCTAGCTATTTTAGCAGGAGTAACATACTTATCATTCAGGGATTTCCTATTTGCTGATCCACTTACTTTACCGATTGCTCTTTCAGTCTTTTTGATTTCCGAACTAAAGTTATCATAACTTTTATCGATAAGTATTAAATCACCTTTATTAATCTTATTGTTAAAAGCTTCCGTTAAATCTTTTAGTCTATTTCCTTGGTTGTTTGCGCTTATGTACGTTGTAGATGAACTGGCTGCTGTAATATCAGGTATACCAGTCAGTGAAACAATGGAAAAGGTAATTAAAAACATTATTTTTTTCATGATTTCCCCCAAAAAATCTAATTATTTATAGAATATATTAACATATTAATGGTAAAAAATACCCAACATTTTTTTACTGAAAAATAAAAGAAAGCCTGTATCACACTAGACTTCCTTTTTAATACTTTTATTCATTACTGACAGAATTGCCATATCAAGTTCCTCTGATAATCGAAGTGTTTGAGGGTTAGAAAATCCTAGTATTGTTGCAGCTTCGACCATTTCATTCCGCTTCTTTTCAATATATAAATTTATCGACTGAACAGTATGATTACGATCCTCTTCCAAAGCACTCATCATTCCTTTATAGATTATTAATTGACAATAGGACTTGTTAGAATTCTATAATTCTTGTGATTTACAACCGTTAATGTGCTTGGTGACTCAATTTTTTCTGCATCATCCTGGCTAATTTCAACAATCACTGTATTCGGATATGCCTTAACAACTCTACCTATAACATCAACGTTATTTCTGGTAAAAGAAATATCGATTCCGATAAGAAATTCACACATTTTACTCATCCTCTTTAGTGGTATTAATATTATTTAATTGTTTCTTTGTTTTAAACTTTTCAAGGTACTTATCACCTTTTATAAGCATTTCTGTTTTTTGATTACCTTCATATTCATTTTTTCTTAAATTGCCATAAACTAGTGCATGCTGCCCAACTAAATCTTCTTCCGTGTACGAGAACTCTTTCCAATATTTTTGAAAGATAACAATAGTAAAAGGAACATCATCTTCTTTCTTAAAGTTAATGTACATTACCTTCTCACGCTTAATCACTCTATCAATAAGACCATATACAAAATAACCAACTTTAGGTAATGTTCGATCTAACCATAAGAGGTGATGTGCATCTTGCTGGTTAACGATTAACTCAGAAATGGGTATCTTTCGCCCATTTCCTACATTAATGAGGATTGTTGCAAGCAGATCTGGTTCGTACTCCGTAAGTAGCTTTACTTCTCCTTTTACCGAGCTTATCGATTGAGGAGTTTCTGTTTCATTTTTCAATTTAACTTTTTTTTCTTCATTTTTTTCTTCTTTTGTTTCGCGTTCTATTGTCTTACTTTGATAATCAGGATCTATTCGGTTCATGCTGAGTCTAATAATTGTTTCACTTAAACTATCAGACATCTGTGTCTGGTATTCTTTTGTTTTATTAACGCATTCTAAGATATCGAGTCTCTCATAAAAACCACAACCTTTTAAATGCCGTGAATCTCCTTTACCAGTTGTCTTAAAATGAGCATTCATTGTAGAAGACTTGCCTACATATATCAACGGAGCCTGACAGTTTTTATCAATGCAGAACAACCTGCTCCCGTGAATTGATTCGTCATATTCTATAGTGTTTACTGCATTCCCATTATGAAGAAGAGCGGTTTGCATAAATATACCTCCCTGAAAAATAAAAAGACGCAAACGAAACCTGTGTTTTATCAGGTTCATTTGCGTCTTCCGCCATTGGTTATATTTCTATATAGCATACCATATTAAGGAATTTTATTCTACTAGGGGTAGCGTCAGGAAAATGCGGATTTACAACGTTAAGAGTCTTTTATTCTAAAAAGTCCGATTTCTCCCTTTTTAAGAGAAAGACGGGATTTGCCTTTTCTTCCATTAATAAGAAGGTGCCATCTACAAACGTGAAAATCAGTTGTGAAAATTAGAACGAAAAAAAGAGGGAGAAAGTCCGGTTTTTTCTTTAAAAACCTTAGAAAAATGAGAAGGGCTGCTATACCCAACCTTAAAGCTAATCTCCGTTGTAGATTGATTTGTTGTTAATAAGAACTCTTTTGCTTGTTCAATCCGGGATTGGTGCATAAATTGTAATGGTGTATAGCCTGTAACTGCTTTAAATGTGCGATGTAGATGATAAGGATCTACATTTATTTCCTTAGCTATACGATATAATGTTAACTTTTCGTCATAGTGGTTAAGAATGTATTTTTTTACTTGAATCGTCAATTCATTTTTAGCTCCTTGCCATTCCAAACAGTCTGGTTTACATCGTTTACAGGGGCGATACCCACTATTCACAGCTTCTTTGGCAGAGTAAAAGATTTGAACATTCTTTTTATTTGGAGTTCTAGATGCACACGATGGACGGCAAAAAATTAGTGTACTCGTTAATGCATAGAAAAAATGACCATCATACGTCGGATTACATGATTCTATAGCTTTCCAATGGAATTCTTCCATTCCTACACCTCTCTTTTTCTAATTAAACGTCAAGAATATGAAAGATAAAACCTGTATTTTTACTTATAATACATAAATAAAGGTATGGGTGCACAAATACCTCTTATTTGATTAAAAGAAATGAAGGGTGTTCCAGTAAAAATAATTATTTCACTCTATATGATTACTAGGAAAAGACGAGGAGAGAATTTAATGCTTGAAAGATTACGTGTTGTAGAAAACAATTTATTACCATTAGTTCTTGTTACTACATTTATCGCTTTATTTCTTCCAAAAATCGGTGAAGTATTGAAAGTGACGGTTTCACCGATGCTTGCCCTGCTCATGTTTTTTATCAGTCTCACTTTTGATTTTAATATGTTAAGGGACGCAATAAAAAAACCTAGGGTAATAGTCATCTCGATATTCTTAGTATTCGTTCCTATGTCACTTATCGGATTAGGTATCGGTGAACTTTTTTTTGATGAAGAACTTGCTATTGGACAAACGATTGTCGGCTCCTTACCAACCGATGTTTCAGCTCCATTATTAGTTTATCTTGGGAAAGGTAATGTTGCACTTGCATCATTAATGAATGGTATAGTTACTGGGTTATCGCCGTTTATTCTACCTCCACTCCTTTTGCTTTTGACTGGAATTGAATTTCAAATTCCCATTCAGGAAATGATATTGGAACTATTTATAATCATCGTTTTACCTATGTTTTTTGCTGTTCTCATACGAACAAAATTCCCGTCTATCAGTAAGTATGAACCGGTCTATTCTTTTTCTTCATCATTGATATACATTGCTCTTGTTTTTGTCGTTGTAGCAGACAGTTCTGAATCGATTCTTTCGTTTTCAATGGGGATGATTATCTTGCTCATCGTTGCCCAACTTTTGCTTAATATGGCTGGTTATCTTATTGGCCTGCTTACAAAACCGATTGTGAAAAATAAAGATGATTTAGTTGCGGTCCTTTTTACAGTCAGCAAAAAAGAATTTAGCATAGCTGCTGCAATAGTATATACAGCTGACTTGCCAGAAATCATACTTATCCCAGCTGTATTCTACGCTGTTTTGCAAATGATAACATCACCACTCGTGGTTCGTTTATTAAATAGGAAAAATACCCTAGTTGAAGGTTAAAGTCAAATTAACAGCCAGCCTATTGAAAGTAACAGCTTACTTTAGTTTAACAAACCATTAAAAAAAGTCAGTTTCTTAAAAGCACAGGGAAATCAGCTTAATTAGGTTGCAATTCGCCTAGCGTACAAAGTTTTCCGAAATTGTGGCGGTACCCTTTATAAGAAAGAATAAATACAAATGTTGACAATATATAAACGATTACGCAACGAGGTCTTCGGATTCGTTGCTTTTTTAATAGTAGGATAAACCCAAAAAACCTATAATTTTACCTTTGATGGATAATGATATCTTACTGATAGCTATTTTATAAACTTATCCTCTGCCAACTCTCTATATAATGCAGCTCTAGAAACGTTTGTAATTTCACAAATTTGCTTTACAGTCATATTTCCTTCTTTATATAGCTTCACTGCATAATTCATTCCTGCGTGATTTTTATGATATTTCTTTAACCGTCCTTTAAACTTCCCTTCTTTCTTTGCGAGCTCAATTCCTTCACGCTGACGCATACGAATAAGGTCTCGCTCTAATTGGTTAACACCAGCCATTACCGTAATTAAGAATTGGCTGTATGGATTATCTTCTGATAAATCTAGCCATGTATCCTTAAGTGATTTTAAGCTTGCCTTTTTATTTCGTATTAAATCAATCAATTCAAATAAATCTTGCGTACTTCGAGTGATCCGAGTTAAATCTGTAACATAAATAATGTCACCTTCCTGTAAATCCTCTAACATTTTTTGAAGTTGTTCACGCTCCTTTGTGGCTCCTGAAATTTTTTCTTCATAAATAATATCCATTCCAATTTCGTTCAATTGCTGAAATTGCCTTGAAGGATTTTGGCTAGTCGAACTGACGCGTATATAACCGATTTTCTGCAAAATTTCACCTCGTTTTTGAGACAAGTCTTATGAAACACTCTTAACTATGATTTTATCAGTCTACTATACTTGTATCAATAGAGTACACTCTATTGATATATAATTAAACTAATTAACTGAAAAATTACAGAAATGGGATGAGACTACATGAAAATTGCAAGAGGTAGAGAATTACTTACACCAGATCAGAGACTTGTTTTAATGCAAATCCCTGAAGATGAATGGATATTGGGAACCTACTACACTTTTTCCAAACGAGATTTAGAAATTATAAATAAGCGAAGGAGAGAAGAAAATCGTTTAGGGTTCGCAGTTCAATTGGCCGTTCTTCGGTATCCCGGCTGGCCATACACTCATATCAAAAGCATCCCAGATTCCTTCATACATTTTATATCGAAACAAATCGGTGCCACGCCATCCACGATTAGTCTTTATCCTCAAAGAGAAAATACACTTTGGGATCATTTGAAAGAAATTCGAAGTGAATACGACTTTGTAACTTTTACCCTAAAAGAATATCGAATGACATTTAAGCATCTTCATCAAGTAGCTTTGGAAAATGGTGATGCCATACATTTACTACATGAATGCATAGATTTTCTAAGAAAAAATAAAATCATATTACCTGCTTTCACTACACTTGAAAGAATGGTGTGGGAGGCAAGGGCAATGGCTGAAAAGAAGCTATTTAATATGGTTAATCAATCTCTAACAAAAAAGCAAAAAGAAAAGCTGGAAGAGGTCATTACTTCGCAGCATCCATCCGAATCCAATAAAACGATATTGGGTTGGTTAAAGGAACCACCAGGTCATCCTTCACCCGAAACATTTCTAAAAGTAATAAAACGACTAGAGTACATACGAGGAATGGAGTTAGAAACGGTACAAATTAGTCATTTGCATCGCAATCGCCTGTTACAGCTATCTCGCTTAGGTTCAAGATATGAGCCTTATGCATTCCGTGACTTTCAAGAAAATAAACGATATTCGATATTAACCGTCTATTTATTACATCTTACTCAGGAGTTAACGGATAAGGCATTTGAAATTCATGACAGACAAATACTAAGTCTGTTATCAAAAGGCCGTAAGGCTCAAGAAGAAATTCAGAAACAAAACGGTAAAAAGCTAAATGAGAAGGTTATACACTTTACGAACATCGGACAGGCTTTAATCAAAGCAAAAAAGGATAAATTAGATGTTTTTGAGGTTTTGGAATCTGTTATTGAATGGAATTCTTTTGTTTCTTCGGTAGTAGAAGCTCAGGAGCTTGCACGTCCTGCTGACTATGATTATTTAGACTTACTGCAAAAACGCTTTTATTCACTTAGAAAATATACGCCGACGCTATTAAGAGTATTAGATTTTCATTCTACAAAGGCAAATGAGCCACTTTTACAAGCTGTAGAGATTATCCGAGGAATGAACGAATCTGGAAAGCGAAAAGTACCTGATGACTCACCAGTGGATTTTATTTCAAAACGTTGGAAAAGGCATTTATACGAGGATGATGGTACAACAATAAATCGTCATTACTATGAAATGGCTGTTTTAACGGAACTTCGGGAGCATGTTCGGGCAGGAGATGTTTCCATTGTTGGTAGCAGACAATATAGAGATTTTGAGGAATATTTGTTTTCAGAAGATACATGGAATGAAGCGAAGGAGAATACGAGATTATCAGTTAGTTTATCATTCGAAGATTATATGACGGAGAGAACCAAAAGTCTTAATGAAAGGTTAAAGTGGTTAGCTGCCAATTCTAATAAGTTAGACGGAGTTTCTCTTGAAAAAGGAAAGATATCTATTGCACGTTTGGAAAAAGATGTTCCGGAAGAAGCAAAAAAATTTAGTGCAAGCCTGTATCAGATGCTACCAAGAATAAAATTAACCGATTTACTCATGGATATTGCTTATATAACAGGATTCCATGAGCAATTTACTCATGCTTCCAATAATCGAAAACCGGATAAAGAAGAAACGATTATTATTATGGCAGCCCTTTTAGGAATGGGAATGAATATTGGGTTGAGTAAGATGGCTGAAGCAACACCCGGACTTACATATAAGCAACTAGCCAATGTATCTCAATGGCGCATGTATGAAGATGCCATGAATAGAGCACAAGCAGTATTAGTTAATTTTCATCATAAATTACAATTGTCTTCCTATTGGGGCGACGGTACAACATCCTCATCGGATGGTATGAGAATGCAGCTAGGTGTTTCATCACTACATGCAGATGCAAATCCACATTATGGAACTGGAAAAGGAGCAACCATCTATCGTTTTACTAGTGATCAATTCTCTTCTTACTACACAAAGATTATTCATACTAATTCTAGGGATGCGATTCATGTTTTAGATGGTTTGTTGCACCATGAGACGGAGCTAAACATAGAAGAGCATTATACAGACACAGCCGGTTATATTGCCCAAATATTCGGACTGACTCATTTATTAGGATTTAAATTTGCTCCAAGAATAAGAGATTTATCAGATTCAAAATTATTTACAATAGATAAAGCAAGTGAATATCCAAAATTAGAAGCCATTTTACGTGGACAAATAAATACAAAGGTCATTAAAGAAAATTATGAGGATGTTTTGCGATTAGCTCATTCTATACGAGAAGGAACAGTTTCAGCATCCCTTATTATGGGGAAATTAGGGTCTTATTCAAGACAAAACAGCCTAGCTACAGCCTTACGTGAGATGGGTCGAATAGAAAAAACTATCTTTATTCTTAATTATATTTCAGATGAATCTTTAAGAAGAAAGATACAAAGAGGATTGAATAAAGGAGAATCTATGAATGGACTGGCACGAGCTATTTTCTTCGGAAAGCAAGGAGAGCTTAGGGAACGAACCATACAGCATCAATTACAAAGAGCCAGTGCCTTAAACATAATCATCAATGCCATCAGTATCTGGAATACTTTACATCTAACAAAAGCAGTTGAATATCAAAAACGGTTTGATAGTTTAAATGAAGAATTATTGCACCATATGTCACCTCTAGGTTGGGAACATATAAATTTATTAGGAGAATACCATTTTAACTCCGAGAAAATAGTTTCGTTAGATTCTTTAAGACCATTGAAACTTTCTTAACGTTGTTAAAAATAGAGAATTCGTCAGGAAAATACGCTTATCGTTGTAAATCCGCATTTTCCTGACGCTACCCCTACTAGTCATGATTAAATCGATCCTTCGTTAAGGGTAATAAGTTATTGCCCTCTTGAATGGCTACTTTCATATCTTTTATAACGTCATTTAGCTTAGTTTCGATTTGACTATAGCCCTTTTCGATTTCGTTATGTAGAGAAGTTAGTAAGGCAGTCATTTCTTCTAGTGTATCACCTGTTTTAAGTATCTTTTGTTGTATAAGAACATCGACATTCCCAATCGGAAGATTGGTGTGATCTGTAATTAAAACAATGTCATAGGACTTATCTGTTTCGACTAACATTTGAACTTGTTTCTGATTCATGAATATCACGCTTTCTCTTACATTTTTACCGTAATATTCAACCAACTTTTGCTGTGCAAGATTTAAATTTAACAAATAAATCACTCCTAAAGATTGTTTTTATTTTAAAGGGATTTATAATTCTCCTTGTAAACTGGTTCTTGATATTTATTCGGAGTTACTACTAAGTTGTTATAAGAATAACACCATACTCTGGAGTTAGGTAGTAGTGTCTATCTCATATAGAATAGATGTCTCCTGGTAAGATTAACTGAATCTCAACTGTTGAGTTGGCAATAAAGAATTTTGAAGATCACAATATAGTCGTTAATTAAGCGAATTGTGACGCAAATCAACAATTGTCCAGTTCATTAACATATTTATTTAATATATTACTAATGAAATATCATCTTCATGGTCATGGTGATGAGTAACCTTGGAAAAGTTGCTCATCACAAGATAGTTCACACTTTACCTCCTTAAGGGCTATTACTTGATCGATGGGTTATAGCTTTTTTATGTCTGACTATTAAGCGAAAAACAAAGTAATTTTCTCTTATATAAACTGCCACCTTATTTCACGTCTTTAGATAGTCGGAACAATTTTCAATAAGATGAATAGATTGTTCACTGAGTAAATCTTTCTAATAGGAGGCAATAATGAACAAAACTTTTCTTATTCATCCCTTTTTAGAACCAACGATTAACAAATACCTACTTGTATGTAGTATTTCTGGCAAACAATCTGTTAAAGCCCAAAGACTAAGATCAATAATCGACGAACTTTTATTACTATATTTTGATTCATAAGGCTATTATCCGTTCGTTGGTTAATAGTTTCTTTATGTCGCATTTTAGTTCTTTACTGAACTATATAAGCATAATTTGAAGTTAGTTAAACTAACCTAAGAATATTAAAGCTACCACACAAACGAATATACCTAATAGACTAATAAATCATTAATCTTAAACTGTCATTCATAATTTAATAAACTCCTTATTTCACATCATACGTCTTTTATTCAATGCTTTAAACGGCACTATTTTGTAATGACAGGTTCAATATTCCAGAATTAAAAACAAACCGATATTAACTTTCCCAATTTGCTGGCTTTTCCTGTGGTAACCAAACTGTCCCATCTTTTTGTAACATACCATACTGGCCATATCCGTCTTCATCTACATACCATATGAGATAATTACGAATCTCAACGGATTGAATATGGACAGGCTCATGAGGTGGGGCAGTACTTTTTCTAACAAAGGGGCTCCAGCCAAAATCAAACTGTTTATTTAGTTGAATTTCCTCACCTGATTTATTCAGGACCCAGACACCAAATCCTTTCATCTCATCTGTATACCAAACAAGTCCTTCAACTACAGGATCACATGGAGCAACCCAAGGGTATCCATCATAAATTGTATTTTTTCGTGCATGATTTCTCCAATCACTAGACTGTCTGTGATATTCCATAAAGTCGTCTACTACCTGTTTTGGAAACAGATCATAGACACTTACTTGGCTACCAGTATCTATCTTATTTGCTTTATCTATTGGAAACGGAATAATTTTAGCGGTTGGCATTTGTATTATCCTCCCTAACCTATTTGTTATACATATATACGTATAGTATAATATGTTTTTTCTATTATAGTTTCCTTCTTAAATATTGTCGACATTTTTTCACAAAAGTGAATTGATAGTTATAAAAAAACTCCGTTCTTCTACGGAGCATGGTGGATAACGCTAGTAAAACCTTAACACTACATATGGAAAAACGGCACAGAATACAGTTAAGAAAGCCATCCCCCACGCAATAAACTTCCAAAACCTTGAAGCCTGTGGGTTTTTTCTTGCTTTAAAATATTGGACCTGTACCAAACATATTAAACAAAAAATTACACAGGCTATAAGCCCCCATTGCTGTATAAATGAAAGGAATTCGAGCATCCATTCATTCATGTTACTATCAGAAGGTAGCTTTGGAAGAATGGTGTCATCTTCAAATTGTATTAGCGGTTTATTTTCTTCCATAAAATCACCTATACCTTTATACTAAGTCTTCTTCTTCAGGAAAGTCTATTTCTAAATCAAATGCTTCTTTTCCAAAACGTTCTAGATCTCTATAAATAAAAGAACTGCTAAACTTGCAATCTATTATTTTACCTTTTTCAAAAATAAAGGTAATTGTTCCCTGAACAATTGCTCTGCTAGAGATATAATTACTTACAATGCTATATACAATCTCGTTATTTAATCTTAGCAACTTTTCATTATATTCCTTTGTAGGACGGGAAATATATAGACTACCGTTTCTTATTTCAGGTTTTACGCTATAGCTATGATTTAATCTAGGGTTTTGCTTCATGGCAAATATGATTTCTAAGTTTCCATTCCCTGATTTTTCATTACATAAGTCTTGAGCCTCTCTAACAAAATAATTTCCAACCAACAACATTGTACGATCAATCAATTTACTTTTACTAGTATAAATATCATTTTTTGCCATAACTTTCCCCTCCAATATGAATATTTAACAAATTTATCGTTCTAGATCTCTATAAATAAATGAGCTGCTGAACTTGCAATCTATTATTTTACCCTTTTCAAAAATAAAGGTAATTGTCCCCTGAACAATTGCTTTACTAGAGATATAAATACTTACAATACTATATACAATCTCATTATTTAATCGTAGTAGCTTTTCGTTATATTCCTTTGTAGGATGGGAAATATGTAGACTACCGTTTCTTATTTCAGGTTTTACGTTATAGCTATGATTTAATCTAGGGTTTTGCTTCATGGCAAATATGATTTCTAAGTTTCCATTCCCTGATTTTTCATTACATAAGTCTTGAGCCTCTCTAACAAAATAATTTCCAACCAACAACATAGTACGTTCGATCAATTCATTTTTACTAATATAAATATCATTTTTTGCCATAACTTTTCCCTCCAATATGAAAATTTAACATATTTATTTATTCCAAAATTCCCATTTTCCAATTTCCAAAAACGACATTTTTTTCAAGTTTCTCTTACAATTATACGTATATATGTATGCTTGTAAAGTATTTCAAGTAAAAAATACTTATTTTTTGTAAGTATGACCCTTTCTCATAGGACTATAAACCCATTAACACTAATCCTATCAGAGAGAGTAAAAAGAGATCATTCACCCCTTTTTAACCCCGCTTCTCAAGATACATGAGTGTTACCTAAACTATTTTGTGTTAAGTAAGTACTCTCATCATCAATTCCCCAAACATTTAAGACTGTCCATATATGATTACTAACACTTATTTGAGCTATGATAATATCTCCCTCTTCATAAGAAGATAATTTTTGATGCTCAAACATTCTGTCAGCTGTTCCATCTCCAATAAAAGCAGTATATTCATCGATTTTTTCAATGAGTCTTCCTGCAATATAATAGAGCCCCTTTTCAGGTCGGTCACATAGGAATAAATCAACCTCTTTAAAATTAAACCAGGAATTTTTAGTATCTTGTTCTTGTAATTCCAGCTCTACACTGCCTTGAGTCGTTTTTTCCTCCTCAGACACAGCGTCAACTAGAGTGTGTATATCTTCCTTAGCATTAACTTTTTCTAGAAATGCAGCCGACAGACTATCTATTTCTACTTCTTTAAGATCTTCAATGCTTAGTAATGTTTCATTTGTAATTTCAGTTGCTGGATTTAATAATAGTTCTTCTTGCTCTACCTGATCATTTGTAATTTGTACATCCATTACTAACCTGTCTTCGACGTTGTCTATAGGATTATGTAATGGTTCACTCTGTATACTACTTTCACTTATCCTATTAATTTGAGTAAGAATCGACTCATTTTGTTTTGTAATCTGAAAAGTATACAGAGCCTCTGTTCGTGTCTTGGCTCTAATCTCAGCACTTTTAGAAAACAAATAAAGTGAACAACTCAATACTAGAATTGATAGAGTTAAAACTATTGATATGAACATTTTTAAAATCCTCCATTATATTTAATAAACGCAAAAAAGCCCTATGGGGCATACTTCCTCCAATAAGGAAAAATACCACCCATAGGGCTTAAAACTTCAACAAAAGGCTCAATGAGCAAACATAAATAACATATGGGAATATTATAGCATTATGTTATAGATTACTCAATAATTTTAATTAACCTCGTAAATTTTTCGTAGTTCTTTATGATATGAAGATAATAATCATCTGGTTGATATATTAAATAGCGTCTAAAATGACGATTACTCTGTGGAAATGAAAAAGTTACGGAATCAATAACATTAGATAACCTAGAAATTATGGCTCTGGTTCTATTAAATTTGTCTTCCATCATCTTGCTAGAAAACCAAGCACCTGAAGATAATAATTCAGCTAAATACTCTTTGTCTTTTATTGATATAGAACCTTTAGAAAGCCTATGAAGTACAAGTTTATCTCCATTATCATTATAAACAATCTTGTTAAAGTTCAAATTACAATGATTAACAAAAAAGTCTAATAAGTCTTTCTGATCTACATAATATTTATTTCTCGGTAAATTTTCTCCAGTAATTTCATAATATTTAAAGTAATCATTTTTAAACAATGTTCTCTCAAATGAGGACCGTGATATATTTAATAATTCAATAAGGGTATTTAGTGGAATTAATCTATGTATACCGTAAATTTGTATAAACTCATGTTTATGGAAGTAGTTAAGTGCTTGTTCTAATGTTAATTTAGTTGAGTTTTTTACATTAATAGTAATTTTTATTCTATTGTTTGGCATATCATTTAATTTCGTCCCCTCTTAGTTATTAAATAAATCTAATATAACACATACAAATGTATAATATATTGTGCTTTTACTGGAAAAATAGTCATATAGTCTTACTTTATCATAGCAATATATTTTAATCAATATTTCCAAATTTTGAAAACGTTAATTTGAAGTTAGTATAGTGGTTTAAGTGGGGAAAATAGGAGCGAAAGCCCCTATTCTTCAGTTGATTTTAGATTTTCAAGCATACTAATATCTTCTTCTGTAATAAAGCCTGTCCTTCCTCCGCTCATACATGTCTGAGCATTAAAGTTTATTATGTGACTATATATCCTTTGTGAGTGAAATAAATTGTTCATTACATTATTAGCCATTGTAGCAGCCATCCGATTTGTAGCACTTCGTTGTGGATTATTTATAATTAATTCCCCACATGACTCGTCAGGAAACGAACTTTTAGCATCTTCCAGCATTTCTGGAAAGACATCTGTAACGGGTTTCAATATCACTCTTCCTCTATATTTAAAACCTACTACAACTTGCCCACTAAATCCGCTTTCCCTAATAACTTTGCTATCACTAGAAGAAATATTAACCCCTGTGACTCCAGCATCAATCCAAATTAGATTTTCAATATCATCAGAGTAAAAATAATCATGAAACAATTGTCTTGTTTTATTATTATCAATCATTCCCACTAAAATTTTTACTGTTTGATATTTATCTGAGATACCTTTATCTGAGAATAATTGGTCAATCATTTCTTTCGTTTTTACATATCGTGGAATGCTACCGATACTTAATCCGTAAACTTCTTCATACCGTTCTTTTAACGCATCCACTTTAAATTCACCAATATCTTCTTGAGTACACAATTGATTTGACAAATTGTGATCTTCATAGCGATCAGCATCGCACAAAAGCATGTTTACCCCGAAAGTAACGTCCTGATTATCTTCATTAAAGGATCTAAAGTGAGTTGCAATATCCTGACATAATGAACGAAAGAACTGGCCGCCATTGGCGCCAGCTCCTACTTGTACAATATCAAAATATATTTTCTCTCTTCCTGGTTCTAAAATATGTAAAGATTCCATATTATCTTTCTTCCTTTCCATTAATTTGGCTTGTAAATGAAACATTGTCTTTCCATTCAAGAGGATATTCTCTATATCTTGTAATATCAAAATCTGTAAAAATTTGATCATATTCCAATTCATAATAGAATCCATTAAAACCTACTCTTAACACCTTTGAAGGTTTATGTGTATGCAAGTTTCCTATAACACCATAGATAAAAAATCTCTTTTCATCATAATTATCAGTAGGTGAAAAGTAAGCAGGCATTGAATTATGTGAATGAATTTGAAGTACTTCTACAAGGTCCTCTGAATATATAGACTCCGTGAAAGAAACTTCTACTTTAGAAACGGATTGAATCGGGCATCTAACCTCATAACTTTCTAGTTCTTTGTTCCAAAAAAATTGAACCATTACTTCATAATCAAATTCTAAACAGTAATCACGAAAGAATGTTACAACCCGCTCTAACAAGTATCCTGGTATCTTTGGTAAATCCATTTGAAATCCTGTAGGTACTTCTTCTAATCGCTGAAGAGACTGAACTGGAACAGACATCGTCCCAAACTCACTCTTTCTAATTTCATATAAACGTCCGTCTTTAGAGGCAACAATATTAAAAGGTGTTAATCCCTCTTTTAGTAGATCAGTTAATGACCAGCTGTAAGTGTGAATTCCTTTTTTCATCATCCTTTTGCTCCTCCTGTAATACGAGGAAACAGTCGTTTATTCTCTTTATCAATATCCCAAAAAGTACGATCCCTACTCATTTCAAAGAATTCTTTAGCCATTTCTTCTCTCAATTGCTCAGTGGAAATACCACTCTCCGGTATATCATTTACAAACTCTGTAACTTGGAAAGTATTAGAATAATAATGGATAGTCCAATCTTCTTTAATATTTTCAAAGACCTTTTGAGTCTTAGCTGCAACTGACTTCTTCGATTCTTTTTTATCACTTGCTGAAGAAACGACTTCTTTCTTATTCGACTTTTTATCTTCCTTTTTTGCCTGTTGCTTTTCATTACTCTTATCTTCCTCTTTATTAATAAACTTAACATTCTCACCAAATAGACTTAATTGATTTTCAAACATTTTTTTATCCTCCTAAAATGTGTATTATATTCTTAATTCATTAGAAAAAAGACAGTTACTTCTTTTCAAACTTCTGTAACTCTAGCCAATCAGAAAGGGTTAAACCATCTTCAATTGGAGTTAGATCTTCATGATTAAAATCATTATCTTGTAGAAAATAAAACTTCTCTCCTAAATTCTCACCAAAGTACGCATGATCATTATTTGGGGAATTTATAAAAGCATATGGAAGTGTACCTACCATTGATAAATCCTTAACCTTATAGGACTGCAAATCTGGCCAACAGCATGACAAACTTTTAAATACGTTACTGAATGGGTAACGATATAATTGAGTTGTTGGCTTAAGTAATTTATCTTTTATACACACTAATTGCGACATCAATACCTCTTGACCACGTATTTTAAATAAAAAAAGCATGTTTGGATGCCCTACTTGTTTGAAATCCCTACGATGATACTTAACATCAAATCGTTGAGCTTCAACCTCTATTCCAACTAAAACTGTCCCATCCAACATTTCTTGATAGATAAAACAATTTTTCGGGAGCAATGGGCTTGAACATACTCTTTCTTTCTTGATATACGGCTCTAATACACGTAATACTGCACTTTTATCAGCTTTAGAAGCTGTCACCTCAAATAGACTATTTATTATTTCCTTATCATCTAGAAAGTTAGCTTGCTGATATATCTTCCTTAAAATCGGCGATAAGAAAGGAACCGAACGATCTCCGAGTAAATTGACTTTCTCAAGTATCTTACAGAAGAGATCAATTAATAGAGTGTACTCATACTCTCCACTAAAGTTGGTCCTACTAAATTTATCTATAAATACTTTTAAAATCTTATTGGTTTCTTGAACAGAAAGCTCCATAGGATTAAAGCGACTACTAAGTTGAGTAAACAATAACTTAACTGCTTTCTCTCCATAATCGGGTACATTTCCGGTTATCATGTCTATAATCTGAATAAGATCTTCTTCATGTTCACCAGTATCCCAGCTATCCGCTTCAAGATATGGAGTAAATAATTCAACCAAGGTATTTGTTGATAACAAATGCCTAATAATTTCGCTATCCTCCAAAATATCTAACATCGATAGTGCTAAATCTGTAGGTGAGATATAGTTCCTACTAACAGACATACCATTCCATAAGTTATTCACTACAGCCCCATGCTCCTTAAGCTGAATGTGAACTTCGTTGACTGTTTGAGTCATATTTATTTCCTCCTAAATTAGAAATTGTATTAATCTTGTCCTTCCAGGTATTTAGAAATAGAATTAGATATTGTTTAAATTCAAAAATACCTTGCAACAGTGTAAAAAATTCAGAGTAATAAGGATCTCCTACGAATTTCAGAAGAAGTCCATTGTCTGTAAACTCGCCTTTAATAGACAGTTCGAATAATTCCGCTGATACATCAAGAAAATCAACAAGATTAGTACACTCTTCCCAGAACATAAAATAATCCTTAGTCCCTTTTAGCAGCTCTTTAATCTTGTATATTTCAGACAGCTCCTTGCAGGTAATGAGATACTCTCCATCCGTACTTCCATTATTACCTTCGCTTACTTTTTCATAAAAAAAGAGTTCACCTAGCGCGACCCAAAATAACGAAAATTTGTAGGAGTGATAATCTACAAAAAATGTTAATTCCGGTGCTAGTGGAACTCCTTCATCATGCATTAATTTGGCTACTAATAAATTATCTGCAGTGCTATAAGCAGCCATTAACCATTCATTAGATAGATAAGCTGACTTAGCCACTAAAAAAACCTCCTCTTTTTCCTAATGGATTGAATTGATTTAACTTTTTTAGATATATGAGCTAATCGATTCACATGATATAATCCATTTTCAGCATTAGGAAAGAAGTCGACTTGTCCTTCATCGAACTCGTCAGAGTTATAATCAATAATTTCCTCTCTTGCTAATACAAGATCATCAAGAGTAAAAGAATCAAAATCTACTTCTCCAACTTTTTCTTTGTCGTATAACATTAAAGAAATCAGTCGAATTTTCCTAGTATTTTGAGCGTGGATATCTTCCGGTACTGAACTTTCCCCTATTGAAGAAACAAACCTTTGTAATCTCAAAAAAATCCTCCTTTTAACTGTTTTTTGCATACAAAAAGCCCTATAGGCAGACTTTTCCTTCAAAAAGAAAAAATACCACCCATAGGGCTTGAATGCTTCAAAAATTAAGGCTCATAAGAGCAAGAAAAAATAACTATATATTAAATTTATCAAGAATCTGTCTTAAAAGCAATTAGTTCAGAGAGATTAAGGGAGATTAGTAAAATAATAGGTCTGACTTTTTTTATAACCATTGATGAAAAGATGGAATTCGCAATAATCCTGAACGTGTTAAATTTCGATATTTCACCTGGCATTTAATTGGCTCTATCCTAATGTATTTTTCAGTTTCAGATACTTTTCTCATTGTTTGATAGAGTTTCTTTCTTTCGTCAGTTGGCATGAATTCCATTAGCCCAGCATAAGATCCATCCTCAAATGCCAAGTTAACTCCAAACTCACCCTTTTTTAAAGCTGTGAGATAGATATTTTCATATTGATAATTAATCACCTTTATCCATGTTTTACTGCGCTTATTCAGTTCATATGGGCTATCCGCCTTCTTAATAACTATTCCTTCTAAATCTCTTTCTTTTACTAAATCAAAATACTCTACTGCATGCCCTTGAATAAATTGCCCCAACACTACATGTTCTATAGGTGTAACAACTTTTGAAAGTAATTCTTTTCTTTCTAAAAGAGGAAGGGACGTTACATTCTGGTCATTGTACTGAATGATATCGAACACACAATACTGAATAAAATGATTACTTTTAGAGGATTGGAACCTCTCCATCATTAACTCAAATTCTGGTTTACCGTCATCACCGGGGACGATAAGCTCACCATCGAGTATAGTACCGTTTGGCATATCTAGATCATGCAGCTCTTTAAATCTAAATGTAACTTCTGTATTGTGACGTGTATATAAACGAACCTTATCATTAAATTTAGTCCAAATGAGCCTTATCCCATCAAGTTTCAATTCTGTCAAATAAGTATTATCGTTAATCGGCTCAATTGCCTTTTCTAGTAACATCGGGCTTATCATATAAACCACCTCTTATTACATGTTATTAGAAACTTAAAATGATGTAACTAGTAGTTTCGAGGCAGAAAAGGAAATATCCACCGATGTTAAACCTCTAGAGTTTTTTAATTGCTTTTTTCATTTCATTAATTAATTTCTCTTTTATTTCCACGCTATTTAGAATTCTGTAAGACTTCAATGATTCTAAATCATCTTCACTCTTAACAACCCATGAAAATGAATACTCCGGTATAGTGAATATAAATACATCCCCATGTTTATTCACATCTTTTATCACGTACAAACTTGCTTCATCTTTGCTTTCAAATACACTATCTTTTATATCAATTAATATATTATCCATTAATATCTACCTACTTTTTCTCAATTAATATAGTTATATATTACTACAAAGCGAAAGACGTATGAAAAAGTACCTAATACTTCCACAAAGAATAATTTACTTTTAAATAAGGTTTGATAGAATCGAGTCTATAATCTTGATATAAAAGTTAATAAAGAGCATGTTTTGAACAAAGATTGATCAAAGCATGCTCTTTATTAGTTTTAATGTAGGCTGTTTTAGTATTACTGCATTCTACTTTTGTTTTATAGAATTCTTAACATAAACAGCAGTTCTAGATATAAATTTCAAATCTCCATTATCATTTCTAGCCCTTTCAACACCTGGAAGAACTTTATCCTTATTAGCTTTATTCTTATCTTTTTCGACAACTGAATTATAAAGTTTACCAAGTTTCGCTCTTAAAGTGGACGGTTGTAAGTAGCCCTTTTCAACTGTAGAGATACATTGTTTGGAGAATGAATCTAACATCACAAGTGTAAATTCTCCGTCATCTCTTTCATTTGTTTCTTTAATAAGTTCATTTAGTGCAGCAGTATAATCGAATCCTACTGTATCTGACCCTATCTTTTCAACAATATCACTGTAATTTAAACCACCCAAATAAACTCTTGGCATTATAATACCTCCTTAATATTGTGGGTTTTGGCTATCATGAATATAAATTTTAATGGGTTTTGGCTACTATGTAAAGTGTATCGTTGTAAACAATCTATTTTCCTAGCGTAACAAGAGTAGCATAGCTTGTATCTGTACATTACTTATATTTGTAAATCCGCATTTTCCTGAAGCTACACCATAAGGACGAACTTTTTAAAACCACAATAAACGTGTTATTTCTCGCCATTTTTTTGCTTGTACTTTTAGAAATATGTAGGTATAATCAATCTATAAAACTAAAAAACACACAATAATCCACGGAAGCACCGTTGGGAAAGAGGCTATAGGTATGCCCTTTTTCAACGGTGCTTTTTTGTGTTAATTATTGTAATGGAGGAATCAATATGGATGTTTTAGTATTTGAAGAAGAAATTAGTATGGAAAATTTATATGTAATTATTTATAACACGGAACTACTAGAAGATGCTGTCGTTTTCTTTACGGAGGCAGATGATTTTGCTGAAGGTGAAAGCGAAATTTGTGAATTTAATAAAAAGTATTACTTTGTAGGAAAAGATGATGTAGCTTTAAAATAAAATTTGATCATTAACACCCTGAAAATCCACATTTTACGTCAAATTAAATGAACCTGTTTTGAAAAAAAGATTGATCAAAACGGGTCCATTCACTATGAAGCACTATACAATTTTCATAAAAATATTTGATCATTTTCTGTCTGCAATCCTCAACAATCGCGCTTTGATTGCGGAAGATGGTTATTTCATTAACGCACCCGTTATTTGAAGAAGTAATATTAAATCTTCAATAGATTTTCAGTAAGAAACACTTTAGCCATAAAATAAGCATTTGCAGTAAAAAGTTGTGTATTTATCTTATTCGTTTTTATTAAATTTCCCATTTCTTCAAAATCAACTAACTTAACATTTATCTCTTCTGTATCATCTAGGTCTTGTTCAAACTCTTTAAATGCATCCAATATTAGATAAGTTATTACTTTATTATTTTGTGTGGCTGGATTAACCATGAATTCACCCAATAAAATTGGTTTTTTCAAAGAAATAAAACCTGTTTCTTCCTTAACTTCTCTAATTAACCCTTCTTCATGTGTTTCATTTCCTTCTCTTTTCCCAGCAGGAACTTCTAAGAAAAAGTCTTTTCCTGCATAACGATACTGTTCAACAAGAACAATTTGTTTTTCCTTTGTAATTACTACTGCATTTACCCAATCAGAATATTCATTTACATAATAATCGTCAATCACAATTTCATTTGGTAGCTTGCATTTATCTTTTCTTATATTCCCAAATGGACTTTTATGTATATACTCTGATTTTAATGTTTTCCATTTATCCATAATACCCCTCCACTATTACTGTTTCTGATTTAATCAACCTGTATCATTACATATTCTCGAATAATGTTGGTTACTCTTTGTTCAACTAAACTGCTTCTTTAGTTCAATAAAGAAAGGAGCTGCCGTAACAGCTTTACTGTTAAACTATAGCGCTTTGTTTGTGGAAGATTTACTTTATAGGAAGTACTTAATAAAGTAATAACTTAATTAAATATATCCCCCTTAAAAGTTGCTAAGTAACCTTTTTACTGCATCAACTATAACCTCTGGTTCATCATTTTGTATATAATGTGCAGAATTTTCAGCAATAATTAACTCCCCGTTTGAAGATATATCTAGAATTTCCCTTTGCATCTCATTCCATAATTCTTGCGATTCCTTTGTATAATGTGCCTTTTTACCAGCTGAAAGGACACTTAATGGCACATTTAATAAACTTCTAGATTCCTTTAATTGTTTTAAACTTTCCATAAATTCATCATAATTACCTTCATGAACAAATTGTTTATTATATGCTTCCTGAAACTCATCAGACATCGTTGGAAGAAATCTCTCTCTATAATCTTCAGGTGTAGAATCAACTAATATTAGTCCACAAACATCATTAGTATATTCAGTTGCATACATTCTTGCATTAACTCCACCAAATGAATGACCAACTAAGATAAAAGGGAGTTTGATCTTTGTTCTTTTAACTAGTTCTCTTAATTCTTTAATCATTTCTCTGCTCGTTCTTGGTCTAGAACTTAATGCACTTTTCCCAAGCCCTGCTCTATCATAAATTAAAACATCTGTTAGCAATGAAAGTTCCGATATAACTGAATCCCACGCCTTTGAATAATCACCATACCCAGCATCCATTACTATTGTAGGCTTTCCATTATTTTTACCAACCAATTTAGCATATAAATGAAAATCATTTATTTTTATAAGCATCTCTTTAATCATTTACTACCTCTCTTTAACTAATGTACTCAAAACCATTTAACCTTTCCTAATTTTAACAGATATTGTTCTTCCTTATTAGACAATCTGCCTTAAACTGAAATAAGCACCTTTCCTTGTTTCAAGAACAGCGCTTTTATTGCTGAAGATAGTTGATATTTTTTAGTATAAAAACTCTCTTTTTCCTTAGTAAACATTTTCTATTATTCAATAGGATTATCATTAATTTGAGTAATCACTGTCTTCTTTGGTAATTGACATATAAGTCTTTCTATTGATGAGTACTTCTCTTCATTTGAAAAGATATAAAAGCCAGCTCCATCATGCTCAATTGTGAAAAGAGTTGCGCTTTCATTAATGTTAAAATATGGAATTGAGACATTCTTTTTTACTTTTTTATTTTTCAATCTCCTTATGTCAATCTCTTCTGTCTTAAAGATTAAGTTATTAAAGTAACAAATCGCATAA
>NZ_JBLUOI010000074.1:0-18967 GCF_048059995.1 Metabacillus sp. YM-086
CACTCCTTCATCTGTCCCGATTCTCTCACTATCGGGACACAACCGCTATCCACGTACCTTCATCTGTCCCGATTCTCCCACTATCGGCACACATTCGCTTTGCTCACACCTCCATCTGTCCCGATTCTCCCACTATCGGCACACATTCGCTACCCACACACCTCCATCTGTCCCGATTCTCCACTATCGGCACACAACCGCTACCCACACACCTCCCTCTGTCCCGATTCTCCCACTATCGGCACACAACCGCTATCCACGTACCTTCATCTATCCCGATTCTCCCACTATCAGAACACTCTACACAACTTACTACCAGGAAGTTGACATAAATACGCTATATTCCTAAACAAATATAAATAACCCCAGTCACTATGCAACTGGGGTTATTAGTTATGATCATCGATCTACTCTTCAACTGTTACAGCTGTACCGTATGCAATAATTTCTGAAGCATTTTGCATAACAGCTGAGGATTCCAACCTCATACAAACAATCGCGTTAGCGCCTTTTGCTTTTGCATCATCAACCATACGCCCGATTGCTTTTTGTCGTGCTTCTTCCATCATTTCTGTGTATTCCTTGAGTTCTCCACCGACAATGGTTTTTAGTCCCGCCATTAAATCTTTTCCAATGTGCTTAGATTGGACAGTACTTCCCCTTACAAACCCCTTATATTCCTTTGTTTCCTTACCTGGTACAGTTTCAGTAGTCACGATAATCATTTTTGTCATCCTCCTTTTTTTCATCTAGTCTTATTTTTATAAATGCAACGACTAAAACAAGTAATGAAAGAAAATAAGCTAAAAATAGTCCAACTGCGATCGTTATGTTTATAAATAAAAAGATTATACCTGCGATCTGTGTGAAGACTGCAGAAAGCATGCTTATGTATTTTACTTTTTCCATCCCCAACTTCCTTTCTCTTCCACTACCTATAATATACATTTTTTCCTAATAAAGATGAATGATTTCCAAGGCTTTTTTAATTGTTTTTTTAACCATCTAGCAACAGCATATTCCTATAAGGACTATAGTAGGATTTTTATGCCGTTAGGTTTCTAAATTTAATTATGGAGGTATGTATCCGTAAAATAACCAACACATTCTTTCTATGGAGGAATTCATATGAATAAATTAATTACTTTTAGCTTAAAAGTCGAAGAACAAGTTCGTATTGATCAGGTTATGAAGATCACTCAACTGGCGAAATCATATGAAGGAAAAATCTACTTAGTTACTAAAAACAAACATGTAATCAATACAGCAAATTTTCCTGCTTTACTCACTTATTTATTAATGATTAAAAATGGACAAGAAATAAATATAGCGATTGATGGACCATATCCTCATTTAAAAGTGAACGACTTTAAAGAAATATGTTCTATAAATACAGCACAGAAAAGTCAGCGTATCATTCAACCAGCGATGAAAGTGAAAATTTAATTTTACGGAATGGAGGACATCACTATGATCAGAACATTGTTTATGATTGTTGGAGCCATTGTCGTTATTGGCTTTTTACTTAATTTAATTTTTTAACAGATAGAGTTTGATTAGATATATACAAATAGGGTAAAGAACAAAAAAAAGAAAGGATGATTGAGTTGAATTCATTAAAACATGTAGTTGTTGCTTTTGATGGAACAGACGATAGTAAAGAAGCACTGGAATTAGGAATTAGTATGTGTAAGAAAATGGACTCCAACCTTTCTGTTATTTATATTCATAAAGAGAACTTGTTTACAGAAGGTATTGATCAAGCTAGCACTCCATTATTATCGCCTGTACACTCGTACCCTGTTGGCGGAGTAGGGAATATTCCTGTTGTCCCAATTCCTCAGGAAAACAGCAGCGATAGAGAAACGGTTATAAATGAAAAAAATAGTAAGCAAATAATGGCATTAGAAAATGAAGCCAAGCAAATTTTAGATCGTCATCATGTACAAGCAGACGTTGCCGTTTCATATGGTGAACCTTCTGAAGGAATTGTTACTTATGCAAAAGAAAACAATGGAGATTTAATTGTTGTTGGTAGTCGAGACATGAGCGGCCTAAAAAAATTAATCTTTGGAAGCGTTAGTGAAAAAGTATCACAACGTGCTTCCATCCCAGTATTAATAGCTAAATAATCATACACATTGGTGGAAGGGATCACTCTTCCACTTTTTTAATTTTAAAATTTCTGTTAAATCACTTCATATTTATTATTACCATGCCGATATACCTAATAAGTATATATTTTTGAAATGGGGAATGGTTTGATGGGAATTTTGTTTAAAAAAGAGAAAAAAACTACAACATCGGCACTAAGTGACAACCTTAAGAATCAACACGTTTCTGCAGTTGTTTTAAATATATCAGAAGTTGAATTAAAAAAGCAGATTGGAATGATCGATCTAACAAAAGATGATTTGGTAACCGCTTTATCAATACAACCATATATTGAAAAAAATATTGAGGAAATTGTTCGCGCATTTTACTCTTCATTTGAAGCAGATAGTGGTCTTATGGGCATTATTAATGAACACAGCTCAGTAGATCGTTTACAGCAAACCTTAAAAACACATATTATGAAAATGTTTAACGGTAATCTTGATGATGAAGATGTAAAACGAATGAGAAGAATTGCTCATATTCATGTAAAGATCGGTCTTGAAGCAAAATGGTATATGGCTGCTTTCCAGCAACTACTTAATTCAATCATTGATACAGTGGAGCCGCATCTTAATACAAAGAAAGAAATCATTACCGTTGTTCAAAGTATTAGCAAACTCTTTAATTTGGAACAGCAAATTGTTTTAGAAGCATATGATAATGAATATGCCAAAGTTCGCGATGAAGCAGAAGCTGCCAAGGAGCAAATACGTGCCGAAGTAAATCAACTTGCAACTCAGCTTGCTGAGGCAAGTGAAAATACAAATGCATTTATTCAGGAAATTCTTGCTCAATCACAAGAAATTGCTTCTTATTCAGCAGACCGCTATGAAGCAGCTTCAACTGCAGAAGGACAAGCACACAACGGAAAAATTGATCTAGAAAAACAAAATGACCTTATGTCTTCTATTGAGAAAAGTACGGTTGAAATTCTACAACAAATGAAGTCACTAGAAACAACTTCTGAAAAAATTAATCAAGTTGTTTCTATCGTAACCGCTATTGCAGAACAAACGAATTTACTGGCTCTAAATGCTGCTATTGAATCAGCACGTGCAGGTGAATATGGTAAAGGTTTCGCCGTTGTTGCGAGTGAAGTTCGTAAGCTTGCTGAAGAAACAAAAAATTCAGTTCAAGGTGTTTCAAGCTTAATCACAAATATTCATAACCAAATTGATAGTATTTCCGGTTCTATTAATCATGTTGCCGAGCTTACAACTAAAGGAACTGATCAAATGAATGACATGAACTCATTCTTTGATAACATTCTTGAAATCATGAATAAAAACAAACAGCAAAGCGAACAATCTAAAACAGATTTAATGAACTTTACAAATGTTATTAACGATGTTTCTAACAACATTAATTCAATTGCAGAAACATCCGAAAATCTAAAAGTAATGGCTAGAACAATATAGAGTGATGTTTAAGACCAATGGTAATCCATTGGTCTATTTTGATGCACTTCAATTCCAAAGAATAGTATATCAATAAAACAAAACACAAAATATCTTTATCTATTTAATCATTTTCTTAATTTGATTGACAGAAAAAACTAGATTGGTATAATACTTTTGTACGAAAAAGCACAAAAGCGTTCAAGCTATAAAGGAGTATATCATGAATGATCAAATAAAAACCTTTACCTTTCAACAATCGTTACTAGTTTTGTTACTAGTATTAGCAACGATATTTGCCAGTTTATTTGTATTAAAAACAGAACCACATATTGCCTTACTTGTTTGTTTAGTTCTAATCTCAATCATTGGCTTACTTCATAAATTCAAATGGAAAGAATTAGAGACAGGTATTGTCCAAGGCATACAAAATGGAATTCAACCTATTATTATATTGGCACTTATAGGTGTATTAATTGGTGCTTGGATGAGTAGTGGGACAATTCCAACAGTTATGGTTTATGCTTTAACTGTTATTAATCCAGAATACTTATTAATGACCTCCCTTTTTTCATGTATGGTCATTTCAAGTTTAGTAGGAAGCTCCTTTACAACAGTTAGCACAATTGGTGTTGCTTTAATGGGAGCAGGTATGGCAGCAGGCTTACCAATTGAATGGGTTGCTGGAGCTATCATTTCAGGCGCATGCTTTGGTGACAAAATGTCTCCAATGTCAGATACAACAAACTTCGCTTCTGGTGTTTCATCTGTAGATTTGTTTACTCATATAAGACATATGACATTCACTACTTTACCTAGCATTCTAATTGCAGCCGTGATCTTTTTTATTTTAGGTCGAATCACACTTATTGACTTTACGTCAATAGATGACATGAAAAACATGATATCTATTATAGAATCTCAAGTTAACATTAGCATCATCACATTGTTTTCACCTCTTATAGTCATTATTCTGGCTATAAAAAGAGTTGCAGTTATCCCATCTTTAGTGATTGGTATTATAACAGCAGGAATAACCGCCATCGTTTTTCAAGGATTAATGCTGAATGAATTTCTAACAGTTTTACAAAATGGAACTTCTTATTCTATAGAAAATGAACAGGTAAGTAATATGCTAAACCGGGGCGGCCTACAATCAATGATGTGGTCCATCTCACTTATCTTAATTGCCTTTGCCTTCGGTGGATTACTTAATGCATTACACATTATCCCTACATTATTAAATGGATTAATTGACCGTATACAATCAAAGGGACAGCTTATTTTATCAACTGCCGCTTCATCGTTTGGCGTAAACCTATTAACCGGTGAACAATACTTATCAATTCTTATCCCAGGTCAATCATTTAAAGGTCTTTACGATAAAATCAAGCTTGACCGCAAATATTTATCACGAACACTTGAAGATGCCGGAACATTACTTAATCCCTTAATTCCATGGGGAGTTAGTGGAGCTTTCTTCGCTCAAACACTTGGTGTACCCGTTTTAGCGTTTTTACCATTTGCGTTCTTTTTATATCTCTCACCAATATTAACAGTTATATATGGATTTTTTAGTAAACGTGTATAAAGAAAGGGGCTGTCATTATTTTGACAGCCCCTTTCCTTTACAAGTTTCTATCAATCTAGATAATTTTCGACAAACGAAAACAATTGGTTGATTATTTTGTATATGTGCTATATCATGGAAATATATCTAATTATAACTATATATTGATTTATCAACCAAAACATAAAACTATATATTGTATTTTACAAGATTCAGGTGCCAATTAAGGCTGAAAAGGGAATCTGGTGCAATTCCAGAACTGTCCCCGCAACTGTAAATGTGACGAATTGAGAAATCCACTGTACATATTAGGTATGGGAAGGACTCATAGTAGGACGAGCATAAGTCAGGAGACCTACCTATATCTTGTGGAAGTTTCAATTTCTTCGGGGACTGAGAAGGTGAGACGATAGCTGATCATTGAGGCTCTTTTTGCCTTGAACTCTCCTCTGTCGTTTTATCTCTCTCCCTGTGTTACTAATTCAACAGATGGAGGAATATTTATGAGCATCGCAACATCAACATCCCCTATTATTTATAACAACAAAAACGACCAGGAAGCATTTGACATATCCAAATTAACTTCATACATTGAAAGCATTCATCAAAACTTCCCTTCTTTACATATAGATGACTACTTAACACGAATCCAAAACACGATCGTACAAAGAGAGTCTTATACTACAGATCAACTTACTAATTTACTCATTCTAGAAGGCTTGTCAAATATAAATGAACAAGAGCCAGAATGGACATACTTTTGTGCGCAAATCTACTTATCAAAACTGTATAAAGAAGCTGCAGAAAACAGAGGTTATGATAAAAAGCAAAAATATGGAGATTTTTATGATTTAGTGAACACTCTCGTTTCAAAAGGACTCTATAGCTCTAAGCTTCTTGAACAATATTCTCAAAGTGAACTTTCACAAATTGGTTCCTTTATTAAGCCGGAAAATGATAACCTCTTTACATATATTGGCCTAAGAACATTAGCAGATCGTTATTTAACACGTGATTTTAGTAAACAAACATATGAACTGCCTCAAGAGCGTTTTATTATTATTGCAATGACATTAATGGCAAATGAAAACAAAGATCATCGTCTTGAGCTTATAAAACAGGCGTATTGGGCAATGAGCAACCTTTATATGACCGTTGCAACACCTACTTTATCAAATGCAGGAAAACCTGTTGGTCAATTATCGAGTTGTTTTATTGATACAATCGATGATAGTTTACAAGGAATTTTTGATAGTAACACTGATATTGCCAATCTTTCAAAATCTGGTGGAGGTGTTGGTGCATATCTAGGAAAAATTCGAAGCCGTGGTAGTGATATCCGCGGGTTCAAAGGCGTGTCTTCTGGTGTTATTCCATGGATGAAGCAGCTTAACAACACTGCTGTTAGCGTTGATCAATTAGGTCAGCGTAAGGGAGCCATCGCTGTTTACTTGGATGTGTGGCATAAAGATATCTTTTCATTTCTTGATTCGAAGCTGAACAATGGTGATGAAAGAATGCGGACACATGACTTATTTACTGGTGTGTGTATTCCTGATGTATTTATGGAGCAGGTTGAAGCACGTGGTGATTGGTACCTATTTGATCCCCATGAAGTTCGTAAAGTAATGGGCTTTAGCATCGAAGATTATTATGATGAACAAAAAGGACAAGGAAGCTTTAGAGAACGCTATTGGGAATGTGTTCAAAATGAACAGTTATCTAAGGAAAAGGTCCCTGCGATTGATATTATGAAGCGAATTATGATCAGTCAGTTAGAGGCTGGTACGCCATATATGTTCTATCGAGATGAGGTAAACCGCAAGAATGCCAACTCACACCAAGGAATGATTTATTGCAGCAATTTGTGCACAGAAATCACACAAAATCAAAGTCCTACAACAGTTGAAGAGCAATTCACTGAGGATGGAAAAATCATTACAGTAAAAACACCAGGTGATTTTGTTGTATGTAACCTTTCCTCTATTAACCTTGCAAAAGCTGTTACAAATGATGTTTTAGAAAAACTTATTCCTATCCAAGTAAGAATGCTGGACAATGTTATTGATCTTAATACCATTCCTGTTCTTCAAGCTAGATTAACAAATGAAAAATATAGAGCAATTGGTTTAGGAACATTCGGTTGGCATCATCTTCTTGCCCTAAAGCAATTAAAATGGGAAAACGAGGAAGCTGTTTCCTACGCGGACAAGCTATATGAAAGAATTTCTTATCTAACGATTCAAGCTAGCATGGAGCTTTCAAAAGAAAAAGGTGCTTATCCTGTTTTTAAAGGCTCCGACTGGGAAACAGGCTCCTACTTCGAAAAAAGAGGCTATTCCTCAAATGATAGTGATTTAAATTGGGATAGTCTCAAGAAAGATGTTCAAAGTCATGGAATACGTAACAGCTATTTAATGGCAGTTGCGCCTAATGCATCAACTTCAATTATTGCAGGCAGTACAGCGAGTATTGACCCAATATTCCAAAAGGTTTACTCAGAAGAGAAGAAAGATTATAAGATTCCAGTTACTGTTCCAGATTTGAATTCTGAAACAACTTGGTATTATAAATCGGCCTATTTTATTGATCAAAAATGGAGCATCAAACAAAATGCTGCTAGACAGCAACATATTGATCAATCCATTTCCTTCAACATATATGTGCAAAACACAATAAAAGCTAAGGATTTACTTGATTTACACATTACAGCATGGAGAGAAGGATTAAAAACTACGTATTACTTACGTTCAACTTCTAGCACAATTGAAGAATGTGACTCATGCGCAAGTTAATAAGAGGAGCGTCTTTAGTTTTGAGACGCTCTATAAACTTTTTTCAAATAAAGGAGTAATTCTATGCAAAACACCACATTATCGAAGCGCAAAATTATGGATGCAAATGCTCCCAATCGCTCAACAGCTATTATTAATGGAGAAAGCTCAAACGTTTTAAACTGGGATGACGTTGCGTTTCCTTGGGCATATCCTCGTTATAAAAAAATGCTTGCCAACTTCTGGACACCATTTGAGATCAATATGGCTCAAGATATTAAACAATATCCAAACTTAACAAATGATGAGCAGGATGCATTTTTAAAAATTATTGGTCTTCTTGCCCTTTTAGATAGTATTCAAACTGATTATGCGGGAAAAGTATCAGATTACATTACTGATTCAAGTATAAACGCATTAATGATCATGCTGGCACAACAGGAAGTTATTCATAATCACTCGTATTCTTATGTATTATCTAGCTTAGTATCAAAACAAAAGCAAGATGAAGTCTTTGAATATTGGCGAAATGAACCTATATTAAGAAAGCGTAATGAGTTTGTCACAAACGGATATCAATCATTTGCTGAACAGCCAACTGTTGAGCATCTTCTAAAATCAATTGTATATGATGTGATATTAGAAGGTCTTTTCTTCTACTCGGGATTTGCCTTCTTCTATAATCTAGCACGCAATCAAAAAATGGTAGCAACTAGCACGATGATTAACTACATAAACCGGGATGAGCAAATTCATGTTGATTTATTTGTTCAAATTTTTAAAGAAGTATTAAAACAATATCCTGAGTATGATACCGAAGAGCTTGCGTCGTTTGTCAAAGAAACGTTCATTACTGCTGCTGAGCTAGAAATTGAATGGGGACGTTTTATTATAGGCAACAAAATGGATGGAATTAATATTCAAGATGTTGAGGACTATATTAAATTTTATGCAAATGTCCGTTGCAATCAGCTGGGATATGAACGCCCATTTGAGGGATATCGCTCCAATCCGTTGAAGTGGATCAAAGCATATGAAGAAGTAGATCTTGGCAAATCAGATTTCTTCGAACAAAAATCAAGACAATATACGAAGGTCAATCATGTAGATAACGGCTTCGATGACCTATAATGACCAAGATATAAAGTTTAAACAAACGTTTATTTAATTGTTTTTTTGAACACTCAACAGAGTTTTGCTTATCTTATAAATATATTAAACAAAAATTCTACATCTTTTTACATAAAGTCGTTTAACAGTGTACTCTATGTGGTAAATAAATAGAGAGCGATAAAGTAAAGGATGATAATATGAGGTTTTCAAAACTATCAGATACAACTTTATTAAATAGTTTTCATGAAGCTAGTAAATTACATTTAAGTCCAGATTTTATTAAGTTGCTAGAAAAAGAGATTAACGAAAGAGGACTTAACAAACCAAATTTCCTAAAAAAACAACTAAAGAAAATTAATTAATATTTTTAGGCTGCCCCACCAATTGGGACAGCCTTTTTTGTCGGATACTTTTTTTGATGGGACTTGAGGAGGGCTTGCAACAAACTTTATACGTCTTTACCTACTCCACCTTTCTCTCTCTCTATAATATCAATGATCTCAATTAAATCCGTCACACAATAATCAGCAGCAGGAGCATGGCTAAAATGAGTATTTTGCTTCCAGATGGTTTTCATCTCCACTTTTTTTGCAGCTTCGATATCATTTACTGGATGGTCCCCTACAAACATACTTTCATCTGAAGAGACTCCCAATTTAGATAACGCTCTAATAAATATCTCTCGATCAGGTTTTTTAATCCCCTCATTTTCAGAAATCAGCATAACATCAAAATAATTATCTATCTCCAACGCTTTGATATTGTCCATCTGAAATTGACCAAATCCATTTGAAATCATCCCAAGTTGAATATTTTGTTGCTTTATTGTGTCTAACATTTTTTTCAGATGATCAAATGGGGTACAATGTCTTGGGAAAAACGCAAGGTAATCCTGAAGTAATTGAGAGGCTGTTAGATCCTTTATTTTCAACTCTTCAATTAATTGAGCATACACTTTATCTTTCCATACATATCCATGTTGATCTAGTTCTATAAAACGATTAATGTATTGGTCATTTGGTATATGCTTTATATTTAGGCGTATGTACTGATCCTCAATAAATTTTCGAAGCGATAAATCACGATTCAACAATGTACCATCTAAGTCAAACAATATTGCTCTTATCATACGATCCTCTCCTAAACTGAATTCTCTCTATAGTGTAAAATTATACCACTTATACTAAAATAAAGGCTCAAATGATCATCTCATTTGAGCCTTTGGTTTTTTATTCATTCACCGTATCGTCAGATGTTAAATCACTACCCGACAACAGGTGAAATGATTGATCTAGAACTAAAGCCGTATGATTTTTTTCCTTAGGATGCTGAACAACCTGAGCTTGAGCAAATACTTCATTATCATAAAATTCTTGATCTTTTTGATCCATTCATATTCACCTCCATTCTTTCAATCACTACCATTCTTCCACTAATACTTTTCTTTATGTAATTAAAAAAGAGAGGAAATCCTCTCTTTATACAGGTTGCTTTGTAAATGATTGTTTTGCTTGAACTTCTTTCTGCTGCTCTGTATTCTGTGCACTTGAGCTTCTTAAAGGAATTTCTTTTAAGAAGAAAGTAAGAGCAACAGCAGCAATCATGACTATTGTTGCCGTCATGAATACGCCTGATAGTGCAAAGCTTAATGAGTCTTGAAGCATAGTAACGAACTTCTCAAATAAACTTACCATTTCAGCCGGCATGCTTTGCTGAATTTGTGATAGCTTTTCATGATCTAATAGTAACTGTGGATTTTGCAATGATTGTAAGTTTTCCTGCATTTCAGGAGGAACAGAAGCAGCTTGCTGTTGAACATCTTTTAACAATTCAGCCATATTATCACTCATACGTTGATTTAAAACTGTTCCCATTAAAGCAACCCCAACAGTACCACCAATTGAACGGAATAATTGTGATGTTGCTGTTGCAACTCCTAAAAACTTCTGTTCTACAGCATTTTGAACAGTTAAAGTAAATACTGTCATTCCTACTCCAATGCCTATCCCAACTAAAACAAGATAAGAAATTAACGTCCATTGTGATGTTTCAGCGTCCATTGTTGTGAACAAGAACATCCCTATCGTTGTTACAATTAAGCCAATAATTGCTTGAAGCTTGTATTTCCCTGTTTTGGAAATGATTTGTCCGCCAACACTACTTGCAAACACTAAACCTAACGTCATGGTCATTGTAATAAAGCTTGAATGAGTTGCTGTAAATCCTAACACCCCCTGCACAAAGTATGGGATATACATAACTCCTCCAAACATCGCTACACCAATTGCAAATCCAATCACATTTGAAATCGTAAAAATACTGTTTTTAAACAAATATAAAGGTAAAATTGGACTTTTTGCTTTTTTCTCCACTAAAACAAAGATAATGAAAGACACAATTGCCCCTGTGAATAAACCGATAATTTGTGAGGAATTCCAATCATATTTTGTTCCTGCCCAAGAGAAGGCCAATAAGGCGGGTACAATTGTCCCAGTGAGAAAAATCGAACCTAGATAATCAACAGATTCCCCTGCCTTCTTCTCCATTTTAGGGAACAATTTCCAAATAAGAATAGCAGCTACAATCCCTAATGGTAGGAACACCCAGAAAACCCATTTCCATTCAAGATTATCAACAATGTATCCACCCAGAGTCGGACCGAATACACTTGAAATTCCAAATACAGCACCCATTGCTCCCTGCCAACGACCCCTTTCACGGGGGGCAAACAAGTCTCCTACAGCTGTAAAGGCTGTTGACATAATCATACCTGCACCAAATCCTTGGATTCCTCGATAAATAATCAACTGAATGATATCCTTAGATAATCCTGATAAGAAGGCACCAATCATAAAAATAAAAATTCCTGTTAAAATAAACGGCTTACGTCCATATATATCGGATAATTTCCCAACTAAAATCGTCGTAATCGCTGAAGTTAGCATATAAATGGTAAATACCCAGCTATAGTAGTCCAGCCCACCTAAATCAGCAATAATCTTCGGCAACGCATTTCCCACTATCGTTTGGTTAACTGCCGCAAAGAACATTGCACCAATAATGGCGATCATAATTGTAACTTTTTCCTTATGACTTAAGTGCTCCATATTTACACCTCATTTTATTATATTGATTAATATTTAACTAAGTTAAGTATTTAAAGAAATAAAAAGCAGTGATTACTCATATCACTACTAAATACTTAACTTTAATAATATTTAACTTATAGCATTAATTATTATATTCCGCTATTGTCTAAAAAGCAATACTTTAACAACTAAAAAAGCTATCCAGTTGGATAACTTTTAATTGCTATGAGGATTTTTAAACTTTTTTACAAGGTAATATACAACCGCCAATAATATAGCGGAGCAGGTAAGCGGAAGAAAATATGGTTGTGCTGTTTCTTTGATATACATCCAGTTATTTCCTAACTCCATACCTAAATATAGAAAGAAAATTGTCCAAGGAATCATAGCCGCTACTGTGTAAAATGTGAATTTCCATAATGACATCTTTGATATTCCAGCTGGAATACTAATCGCATGTCTCACAACTGGAATAAACCTAGCTCCAAAAATAACACCTGAACCGTATTTTTCAAACCATGCTTCTGATAATTCTAAATGGTGTTTATTAATCAACAAGTATTTCCCATACTTTTCAAGAAAAGGTCTCCCACCTATGCTACCAAGCCAATATAAAAAAAGTTGAGCCATTGTTCCACCTATCACTCCAGCTACAATAGCTCCAATGAAGCCAATTTTCCCAAGCACGATCATATACCCACCATAACCAAGTACAATCTCACTAGGAATAACCTCAAGCATAAGACCAATTGCAATTCCTAAATATCCAAAACTTGTAAGCCAATCCAAAACATTAAGAATTAAATCCTCCATTCTCTCCCACCCTTACCTATTCTTGTCCATTATTTATGGGTATGAAGGGAAGTAATGAAATAGTCTAATTTGAATTGAAAATTTTGCTCAAAGCAAAAACTCTATAGTCAGCAACTATAGAGTTTCTATATTTAATGAATATCTTTCTTTTTAAATCGGCCACCTCTTACTTCAGCAATATTTGCCACAGCCAAAAAGGCGGACTCGTCTAAATCTTCAACGATCGATTTTAATTTGGCTTCCTCTAACCGCGTAATCACACAGAAAATCACTTTTTTGTTATCACCAGTGTATGCACCTTCACCGTTTAAAAATGTAACTCCACGACCCAAACGAGCTAGGATTGCATCACCTATTTCTTGATAATTCTCACTAATAATCCATGCTGATTTTGATTCATCCAAACCTTCAAGTACGATATCAATCGTTTTAAATGCTATAAAATAGGCGATTAAAGAATACATAGCTCTGTTCCATCCGAACACAAATCCTGCACTACCAAGAATGAAAATATTGAAGAACATAATAATTTCTCCAACGGAAAAAGGTAACTTTTTATTAAAAAGAACCGCCAATATTTCAGTACCATCCAGAGATCCACCGTATCTTAGAACAATTCCTACTCCAATACCAAGAATGATTCCACCAAATACTGTTGCTAGAAGAACATCCTCTGTAAAAGCTGGAACAGGGTGTAATAAAGCCGTTGCTACTGATAAAACAGATATGCCAAATACCGTAGAAAGGGCAAAGGTTTTCCCAATTTGTTTATATCCTATAAAGAAAAAAGGTATATTTAAAAGAAAGATAAATAGTCCAAGTTTCATACCAAGCAAATGCGATAATATAATCGAAATCCCTACTATACCACCATCAATAACCTGATTAGGCACTAGAAAGATTTCCAAGCCGACTGCCATTAAAACAGCACCTATAAAAATAAAAAGTGTTCTTTTAATAATTTTCGATTTAGACAAACCTTGATGCTTTTTCATTTGTTTCTGAACTTCCATCGGTATTTCTGTCATCAAATTCCCCCTTTATTACTTGTACATTGCAATTTTATATAAATGTTTTTGACTTCTTATCATATCTCTATATTATACCCTAGAATAGGGTATAAGTGGATTAATACGCTTCTCTTCTAACCTACTGTTCATGTCCTAATAGCCAAGAGTCTTAGATTAATAAACATCATGAGTGAACAGCTATAGGAAAAATATGATAAGATAATAACGAAGCAAAATTTACCTATCTAAATATCAAACCCTTTCAAAAATGAGGTGAGATCATGGCATGGAGGGTTCATGAATTTGCCCGTTTCCTTCTTGATGGAGATCAAGATGCAGCATGGGAAATCTTGATTCACGAAGTTAATGAGGAAATCACTCGTAAAGAAGTCTTTGAGGAACTCATTACAAAAGCTATGCAATATATTGGTGATCTTTGGGAATCAAATCAAATAACTGTCGCTGATGAGCATCTTGCTACATCGACTTGTGAATACATACTCGCAAGGTTTAATTACTACACAAAAAACAATCAATTCTTGCAAATGAAACCAAACAAAGCAATGTTTTTATGCCTTGAAAACGAACAACATGATATAGGAGTCAAAATGGTTGCACAACTGTTTGAAGAATTTGGTTGGAAAACAAAATTACTTGGTGCAAATTTACCATTAGAGTATGCCTTAAAGGCAGCTGACAAATGGCAACCAAGTGTGATTGGACTTTCTTTTTCGATTTGGTATCATGCAGAAATTCTTAAAACTTATATTAAAGCTTTAGAGGATCTTCCACATCAACCTACTGTTATCGTAGGAGGTCGTCTTTTATCAACATATGACTTTACCTCGCACTGCTCTAGCAAAACAAGATTATTTCCATCTCTAACAGAACTTCAAGGATGGCTCGCGCAACATTCAATACAAGGAGTGTAACTTTCATGCTTACAATCAAACACATCCCGCTTCCTTATTTCACAATTGATCAAGAGTTTAATATATTAGAAGCTTCTGACTTAGCTTCCAAAATCTTTGGTGAAGCATCGAACTTCTTAGATTTAGTTGATATTGAAAGCAAGAGAAAAGCTCAATCTTTACTTTCAGAAAAGCTCATCACAACAGAGATTGTCATGACAACTCAAGAATCACCTTATGCTCTTTATCAAATTAAGGTGAACTGGGAGTACAATCAAGGTCATTTAATATGTATAGAACAAGACAACCGAATTCAAACACTCGTGGACACTGTGGAGCTACATCGAAGACGACTTTCTGAAACGAACTTCGAACTGTTAGAAAAAAAAGAGCAGCTTGAACAATCTCTTACAAAAATCATCGAATTATCAGCACCTTTTATATGTTTAACAAAAGGGCTTGTCCTTGTTCCGTTGTTTGGTGAACTAAATGAGAATATGATCAGATTAAATCATAACCGTTTGTTATCCGAGGTTTCCCAAAATCAAGTAGAACTTGTTTTATTCGATTTTCATGGAATTGGGGAAATAAAAAAAGAGGGTATTCAAACATTTAAAACACTCGTATCTGAGTTAAAATTAATGGGAACAGATTCTTACATGATTGGTTTATCTCCTTCTCACGCAAGATTAATTAATCAATTAGGTATTAAAGCAGGTACTTCGTATATGAAAGACTTACATGAAGCTATTAAAACGTTTATTGTGTAAACTACAACAGGCACTTATTAAAAATCATAGCTTTATTAAATAGATTATATGACAATTGATATTAATATAATTTAGAATTCTTATAAATGAAGCTCTAACCACTTATGGTTAGAGCTTTATTTATAAGAAATTATTGCTGCTCTACTTTAGCTAATTCTGTATAGACTACTAACCTTTCCTCATGTGTTCCTTTTTCCCTATTAAAATCACCTGTACATGTAATAAGATTTAAATTACTTCTGTAAGAAAAACCAAATATTTTTTCTACAGGTGCAGATTCAGTGTCAAAGCTCTTCTTATCGTAAACAATAAAAGTAAGTTTTTCTCCATCTTCATTCATGACATGAACCTCATCTCCAACCTCTAGTTTATGAAGATGATAAAAAATGGCCGGACCTGTTTTACTATCCACATGACCAGCTAACACAGCATTCCCTTGCTCACCTGGTAATATGCCTTCTTTATACCATCCAACCTGTTCAAATTTTTCTGGAACACCCATTTGGCCATTATCAAGTAACCCTACCTTTTCAATGTCGGCACTCACATTAATAGAAGGTATACTAACTTTGAGTGGTATGATTCCTTCTCTATTGTCTTTAATAATCGGACTATCAATCTCGTCACTTTGGTCCTGATCGGTTGTTTTCTGTTCTGATTCTGCAGTTGTCTGTATTGTTTCAATGTGTGTTCCCATTTCTTCTTTAACACTCTGAGCCCCTTGGCAGCCAACAATGAATATACTGAGAAAGGCAAATAGGTAAATGCATTTCATTGCATACACCTCAATTTTTTTAAAAAATCACGGTTTCGCAAATTGTGAAACCGTGTAAATTTCCTTTTAATTCTGCGCAAATCCTTTTCTAATAACAAGGCCAAGACTAACAATAACAGCAAGCACTAGGCCATATGCAACAAAGTCTGCGGTGTTCATGCTGTTTGCTGTTCCACCCATACCTGTTTTAGGCATTTCTTCAGGCATCATTGACTTAAATTTATCAGGGAATTGATCAACAAAAGCAGCTGATAAACCTTTTGCAGGATTTAGCATATGCGCATATGCCCCACGAACATCTTCATATGCTTTCTCATAATCTCCAGCTACATATGAATCAAATGCAGCAATAAGCTGGTCAACATGCATTTGTAATCCATCTGCAAGAGCGTCAGATTGTAAACGTCCTTCGGTAGCTGTTTCTAAGAATTTTGAAAATTCCCCTCTATAACCATCTAGTTTTTCTAAAGCCTGTGCTTTCGCTTCCTCATCACCAGCACCAGTTGCTTTTACATATTCAACAAAGAAGCCGATATGATCTGACCACATTTTCTTGAACTGTTCTCCTGCCTCATCTCCATACACAGATGAGATTGCTGCAGTTAAATCTTCTGTATTTGCATTTAAGGCATTTGCAGCTGCTTCAAAATCATCCGCACCGTCTGCCCCTTGTTGCATAGCGACCACAGCCAATCCAGCATGCTCCGTTAATAAATGATTTAATGATGCTCTAAGATCTGCTGCAGGTGTTACTGCCTTTGTTTCCTCAAATTTATCTGGATATTGATCTGCTATGGCATTTGATAGACCTTTCGCTACCATATGCATATGATTAATTGCCTCTCTTTCATATTCATAAGCTTTCTCATAGTCTTTTGCTAAGTAACGCTCAAATGCACCTACAAGCTGATTAACATGCATTTGTAATCCATCTGCCAAACTACCTGCCTCTAATCGTTCACCGGTTGCTGTTTCAAGAAATTGAGAGAATTTTTCACGGTAAGTATCTAAATTCTTTAAAGCTTCTTCTTTTTTCGCTTCATCATTTTCTCCAGTAGCTGTTACATAATCAACAAAGAAGCCAATATGTTCTTCCCACATTTGTTTAAACTGCTGACCTGCTTTATCTCCATACACAGATGTAATTGCTTTGGATAAGTCCTCAGTATTTGCATTCAATGCTCCGACTGATGCTTCAAAGTCCTTTGTTGCTAAGGCACCATTTCTCATTACCTCTACAGCGAGATATGCGTGTTCACTAAGCAAGTGGCCTAACGTTGTTCTTAGTTCCACTGCTGGGGTTTCTACTGATGGAGCTGTCATCATTGCGGAATGACTAGTATGATCCTGCGCAAAAGCTCCTTGTACTGGTACTAATAATGATAAACTTAATGGTACTGCTAGAAGTGATTTTTTTAGATTCATTTTTTAATTTCCCCTTTCTGGTTTTCTATTAAGCTAACGAAAGGGAAATTTAAATGGATCACTTTTTAAAAAATGTTTTAAGTTTTTGGGTAAAGCGCAGAATTCAGGCGAATTTATAGATCATTTAGGGTTTTGATTCTAAATTAGGACATGGGTATGATGAGGTATTACCTCTGTATCGGGATGCATCTTTCTTCTGGAGGGCCTTTTCTGTCCCGATTCTACTTGTATCGGGACACATCTTTCTGCTGGAAGACCTTTTCTGTCCCAATTCCCCCTGTATCGAGACACAAATTCCTGATGGAAAACCTTTTCTGTCCCGATACTGCCTGTATCGAGACACATCTTTCTGCTGGAGGACCTTTTCTGTCTCGATTCTCTCTGTATCGAGACACATCTTTCCTCTCCTTGACCTTTTCTGTCCCGATTCCCTCTGTATCGAGACACAAATTCCTGCTGGAAGACCTTTTCTGTCCCGATTCCCCCTGTATCGAGACACAAATTCCTGATGGAAGACCTTTTCTGTCTCGATTCTCTCTGTATCGAGACACATCTTTCCTCTCCTTGACCTTTTCTGTCCTGATTCCCTCTATATCGAGACACATCTTCCTGATGGAGGATCTTTTCTGTCCCGATTCCCCCTGTATCGAGACACAAATTCCTGATGGAAAACCTTTTCTGTCCCGATTCCCTCTGTATCGAGACACAAATTCCTGATGGAAGACCTTTTCTGTCCCGATTCCCCCTGTATTGAGACACAAATTCCTGATGGAGGATCTTTTCTGTCCCGATTCTCTCTGTATCGAGACACATCTTTCCTCTGCTTGACCTTTTCTGTCCCGATTCCCTCTGTATCGAGACACAAATTCCTGCTGGAAGACCTTTTCTGTCCCGATTCCCCCTGTATCGAGACACTTCTTTCCTCTGGAAAACCTTTTCTGTCCCGATTCCCCCTGTATCGAGACATAAATTCCTGCTGGAGGACCTTTTCTGTCCCAATTCCCCCTGTATCGAGACACAAATTCCTGATGGAAAACCTTTTCTGTCCCGATACTGCCTGTATCGAGACACATCTTTCTGCTGGAGGACCTTTTCTGTCTCGATTCTCTCTGTATCGAGACACATCTTTCCTCTCCTTGACCTTTTCTGTCCTGATTCCCTCT
>NZ_JBLUOI010000074.1:19065-24127 GCF_048059995.1 Metabacillus sp. YM-086
AGGACCTTTTCTGTCTCGATTCTCTCTGTATCGAGACACATCTTTCCTCTCCTTGACCTTTTCTGTCCTGATTCCCTCTATATCGAGACACATCTTCCTGATGGAGGATCTTTTCTGTCCCGATTCCCTCTGTATCGAGACACAAATTCCTGATGGAAGACCTTTTCTGTCCCGATTCCCTCTGTATCGAGATACAAATTCCTGATGGAAGACCTTTTCTGTCCCGATTCCCCCTGTATCGAGACACAAATTCCTGATGGTGCACCTTTTCTGTCCCGATTCCCTCTGTATCGAGACACAAATTCCTGCTGGAGGATCTTTTCTGTCCCGATTCCCCCTGTATCGAGACACATCTTCCAGCTGAAGAACCTTTTCTATCCCAATCCCCATATATCGAGACACAACTTCCCTCTCCAAAACCTTTTTATCCCAATCCCCCATATATCGAGACACAACTTCCCTCTCCAAAACCTTTCTATACCAATCCCCCATATATCGAGACACAACTTCCCTCTCCAAGCCCTTTTCTGTCCCGATCCCCCCCTGTATCGAGACAGCATCTTCTTCAAAGACACCTCTTTATATAAAAAGACTGTCCCCTATATCCGGGACAGTCCACCTCTTTAATTATTTAGATCTTTTTTCGTTGTGATTTCTTTCAGCAGGATCATTTCCAAAATCTTTATCGGTGTTAATTGCATCACTTGCTTTATTCATTTTCTCTTGCTGATTTTTATGACTGTCTCTTTTAGCCATTCTAAAATCCCCCTTTACATAGCATTTTTCAACACTTATTGTTTGCTAAAAGTGAGAAAAGATACCTTTAGTAAAAGAGAATTTATCAATCTAATCAACCTTCAACCTAAATACCGCCAGCCAAAACAATCTCTCCTTGTGGGGTTGGTAAATCTGGCTCTTGTTCCACTGTAATGGCAATTGTGTCCCAGTCTCCTTCAAGTTCCTCTAATGAATATGTTAATGTACCTTGGCCGGAATCATTCGTTTGAAAGGCCCCAGCAGGATAAGGCTGTCCTCCCTCAAGAACCCATAGTTGATAAACTTCATCATCTTGGAGCTTTGGTAAGTTAGATGCTTGTAGGAGAATCGACTTCTGCCCAGCTGCTGATAAAAGAGAGGCAATTGCGATGCCATCTCCCTGACCATCTGGAGGTAGTAATGTTACCTGAGATGTTGGCATGAGCTCCTCGCTTTTTGAATTTTGGGTCACTTCTCTATATAAATAAACATTTGTGGCCAGTGACAATAATAATGCAGCAGCAATTGTTTGAATTAAGAATCTCGATCTTCCGCTTTTCTTTTTCAGTTCTACTACTTTCTGTTCTGAAACCTTTTCATGACTTTCTTCTAATACCGTACTCCCGTCATATATATTCTCAAGCACTCTTGCTTTCATTCCTTTTGGAACATCAATTTGCTCAGAAAGGTAAGGTAATTCTTCCGTTAAACTCATTAGCTCTTCCAACTCTTGCTTACAGGCCGAACAACCTTCTAAATGTGATTCAAATTCCTCTATTTCCTCATTTGATAATGTTCGATTGTAATAATCAATTAAAGAGATACATTGTTCATTTGTCATGTGATGTCCCCCCCTTCCTTACCTAGCATGTTTTTTAAGTGTTTTAATGCAATCCGAATCCTGCCCTTAACAGTTCCCAGCGGAATCTCACACTGATCTGCTATCTTTTGCTGACTTAATCCTTTAAAGTAAAATAATTCAATTATTTGCTGCTGTTCTATTTTTAGATTTGACATGGCCTGTTGAATTTTTTCTCGTTGTTCTTTCTGTTCTAGCTTTTGCTCAGTAGAAGCTTCATCAACAACTAATGAGTCTTTCTCAATTACTTCTTCATGCGTATGTCTCTGGCGTTTTCTAATTTCGTCAATTGCTTTATTTCTTGTGATCGTTAGAAGCCATGAAGAGAATTTCCCTTTTTTCTCATCATAAAGATTTGTTCCATTCCACAGCTTCATAAAAACATCTTGGATAATCTCCTCTGACAAGGTCGTATCCTTCGTTATTCGATAAGCGAAAGAATAAACAAGTTTTTCATAACGATCATATAACTGTTCAAAAGCAATGCGATCTTTATTGGCAGCTTTAGCATATAACGATGCATCATCCTTCTCGATCATATGAATCTCCTTTATGTTGTTTTTCTAAGAATAGCATATTATCGGATTAGCTTAATAGATATTGTGCTTTTATGATCTTAATAAGAGTACGATTACTCTATTGATTTAGATCATACAAATTTTATATATCTCTTGTATATTTTTGGTTACTTTAGCAAATAAATGATTATGTTGATTTATTTACTATATAGGAGGCTGACCATTGAAAAAGGATAATTCATATAATGAAGAATTTGGTGCTTCTAATGATGACTCATTAGATCATAGTAAATCTGGAAATGAGCAAGATGATACATTAACAACCCGCCAAGGGCATCCTGTTATGGATAATCAAAATATCCGTACGATCGGTGACCGTGGTCCTGCCACTCTTGAGAATTATCATTTCATTGAAAAAATTTCACATTTTGATCGTGAAGAGGTACCAGAGCGTGTTGTACATGCACGAGGATCGGGTGCATTTGGATATTTTGAAACATATGGAAAAGTTGGCGATGAGCCTGTAGAAAAGTATACGCGCGCAAAAGTATTTTCTGGTGCTGGAAAGAAAACACCATTAATGGTTCGTTTCTCTACAGTAGCAGGAGCTAAGGATTCACCTGAAACAGCACGTGATCCACGCGGCTTTGCGGTTAAAATGTATACTGAAGAAGGAAACTGGGATCTTGTTGGGAACAACCTTAAAATTTTCTTTATTCGTGATGCAATGAAGTTCCCTGATATGATTCATGCTTTTAAAGCAGATCCTGCTTCAAATGTTCCGAATCCAGAGCGTATGTTTGATTTCGTTTCCCGTACACCAGAGGCAACACATATGATCACTTTCCTATTCTCACCATGGGGCATTCCAGCTACATACCGTCATATGCAGGGATCTGGTGTTAATACATATAAATGGGTTAATGCTGAGGGTAAAGCTGTATTGGTCAAATATCACTGGGAGCCAAAGCAAGGCATCCGTAATTTAACCCAAGAAGAAGCTGACTCTATTCAAGCGAAAAACGTTGGGCATGCAACACAAGATTTATATGAAGCGATCGAGAGCGGGGATTATCCAGAATGGGAGCTTTTTGTTCAAATCATGGAGGATGATTACCATCCTGAACTCGATTTTGATCCTCTTGATGATACAAAACTTTGGCCAGAGGATAAATTCCCATGGCTACCTGTTGGACGTATGGTGCTAGATCGTAATCCAGTGGACTTTCATGCTGAGATTGAACAAGCTGCCTTCGGTACAGGGGTTCTTGTTGATGGCATGGACTTTTCAGATGATAAAATGCTACAAGGTCGTACGTTTTCCTACTCCGATACACAGCGCTATCGTGTTGGAGCAAACTATCTGAAATTACCTGTGAATGCACCTAAAGCGCCTGTTCGCACAAATCAGCAACGCGGACAAATGGATGTGCGTGATCCAAAAGAGTCTGGAGATAATCCTCATATTAACTATGAGCCATCCATGCTAGGAGGATTTAAGGAAGCAAGTAAAGAAGGACGTGCGCCTCACCAACCAACTTATAATGCAGCGGCAATGAGCGCACCAATTGATCGACCTAACAACTACGGTCAAGCTGGTGACACATACCGTAGCTTTGAAGATTGGGAGCGCGATGAATTAATTAAAAACCTTTCGGAAGCACTTGCAGCATGTAATAAGAAAATTCAAGATGCGATGATTGAACACTTTACACAAGCTGACGAAGATTATGGCCGTCGTGTAAAGGAAGGTATTGAAATGAAAGTGAAAGAACTGAAGGAAATGAGCATGGGTGAGGTTCCAGGCCGTGAAGCAGGAAAGTCAAAATATGGTCAAGGTGGACTAGGTTCATTAGCTGCAAATGAAGCAACAAAAGACGCTGTAAAGAAAAGCCACGAAGCCGATCCTTATTAAGGAAGAATGAAAAATGGGTCAGTTCCCTCTAGTGGGAACCGACCCATTTTTATTATTTATCAGCTGGATAAACTAAGCCAAGTTGCTTACGAGCAGCTTCAATTACTGTAGCTGTTATTAAAGAATTTTGATGAGAATTCATTTCAGATTGATGCTTACTTTGAGTAACAAGTTCAATAAATTCTTTCGCTTCATAATACATGCTTTCAGTATCCTGAGGTTGTGTCAGATCCTCAATAGTTCCATCCTTATAATGAATCTTTACACTCTCAGGGGTATGAATTTTATCGATAATAATACTTCCATTTTCTCCTTGGATTTCGGAAGGAACATATGAATTTGTAATTTTTGAATACATAATGACCGCATCCATTTGATCATATGTGAGCAGGATACTTCCTTCTCCATCAACACCTGACTCAAGCATATAACCTGAAGATTTGATTTCATTTGGTTCTCCAAATAATGTGATTGCAGGGTACACGCAATATATTCCTATATCCATTAGAGAACCGTTGGAGAACTCCGGCTTAAAGGCATTTAAAACAGTACCTTCTTTATATTTGTCATAGCGTGAAGAATATTGGCAGTAGCTTGCAAAATAACGTCTTACTTTTCCAATCTTATGTAAGTTTTCTTTTATAGCTAGGAAATTTGGTAATAAAGTTGTTTTTAATGCCTCCATTAAGACAACGTTATTCTCATTAGCAGCCTTAATCATAGCATTCACTTCATTCCTATTAGAAGCCATAGGCTTTTCACATAAAACATGCTTACCTTTTTCCATACAAAGAATGGCTTGAGAAGCATGAAGTGAGTTTGGACTAGCAATGTACACCGCATCAAATGTGTCACTGCCTGCGAATTCCTCTAAATCTGTAAAAATATGCTCAGCATGGTGTTTGTCTGCAAAATCCTTTGCTTTCTCAGCTGTTCTTGAGTATACAGCTGTTAAAGAAAATCCTTCTACTTTGCTTGCAGCTTGGATAAAACTTTCTGTAATCCAATTTGTTC
>NZ_JBLUOI010000075.1:0-23537 GCF_048059995.1 Metabacillus sp. YM-086
ATGGAACATACCAATATATGCAACGTTCTATTAGCCAAAAAGGTTGGAGAACAAAAGAGCCGCTTGATGATATTAAAGACATGAGAGACCCAGTATCAATGAAACAGGCAGTTGAATTGCTAATTGAAAATAATTATATTACTGGTGATGAATTCATGTATAAATTATCCGATAATTATGGACTAAGCCTGTACCGTGAAGAAGTAGAAGAGTTACTAGGTTTGGAAGAGGGATATTTAAAAACTCAGACAAGCGTATATAAAGACAATATAGTAAGTATAAAAGACAAACTTGATTCAAAGGCAAAAAATAAATTAAGTTAGAATTTATTTATATCATGGTAAAACAGCAGGGGGAAGACTCGCTGCTGTTTTCTCACTAGCACAAGGAATGAAGTATATTATCATGTACAGCATATAGGCCGCTAGGGTTAGGAGGAAAATCATGAGTCTAGACCGTTATAGAATCGAAAGGGCAGTAATATTTCGAGTGCCGGGAATAGAAAAAATTAATTCAATCGAGAGTGGTGTAGGAACTATTTCTCTATTTGTAGGTAATGAAGAGGGACAAGCCACCAAAGAGATCCTTGATTTGACTAAAGAAATTGTTGAGAAGAACAGACCATTAGGAACAAGGGTTTTAGTTGAACCTTTTTCAAAATCACCTTTTCAAGATAGGGGATTATATGAATTACCAAATGAAATAAAAAATGCACATATTTCCTCATTAACTCATTCGGATATAGAGTTTTTAGTTAAAAGTTGTGTTCCAAATGTAGTTTATTTCGATTCCCAAACCGTAAAAGGTGGAGTAATAGATGTATTTGTTGCAGATTTTAACCTTAAAGCGGATATACAGATGCTTGAAAAGACCCAAAAAGTATTAAATGACGTATTTCATTCTGATGTAACCATATCAGTTTATGAATTCGATAATGAGATGCTAGACTCCCATAAAGTCAAAAGAAAAAATGTTTTTCTTCAATCAAACCGCTTTAACAGTCTTGATTATGAGGATAATCATATAAGAAATATTGCCAAACTTGATGAAGAACGTTTTAGCGATCAATTAGGTGAAATTATCAATGGTGAAATTAAATATAAATCAATTATTGATAATAAGTTATCTAAAAAAGGAACAGTATTTGTTGATTCATTTATTTCAGAGGAACAACTAACTACCCTATTAACTTTGTATTCAAAAGTGTATTACCCTATTTCGCAAGATATGGACGGCTACAATCCTAATATCCGCCCTATATCAACAGAGGTAATCATGGAATTGGCTAGAAGAGGTAGGATTATACCTATCTTTATGGCACCTTTACATCATTATAAATCCCCAACTGTTAGGATGTTTTTAGAAGACAGTAACATTAATGTAATTTTGCCTCGTCAACTAGATGGATTGACAATACTTACCTTAGCAAAGCAATTTCCATTTTGGAAAATATTTAGGGAAAATCCACAGGTTGCAGCAGAAATTAGCCACAACGTTTGCTTAATGAATAATAACTTGTTGGAAAATGCACCAAACGAATTCCTCTTAACAACCGCTTTAACGGAAACAACAGAAACTCATATACAGGTTGCAGATTCAGGAGAAGCGTGGTTTATGGAAAAAGGGCATATCGCTGCTGGAAATATCACTGCTGGTGGAGTAATAGAGTCACTTGTTACGTATTTAGGAAATAAATTACCAAAGGAAATTTCAGATACAATTTTAATAGAATCACATGTTTATAGTATGCAATTATCTATTGCAAGAGCACTTGGGGCAGTTTTTTATCCTAGCATAGTTCATAATGAGCAAATTTTAAATTTGGTTTCCCGATTACATGCTGGACCAGAAAGTAATTTATTAGTTCCTAAAATTAACGAAATGGGAAGTGTATTAAGCAATTTAAAAATAATTCGTCCAGAAAGTGTTCCAATCCTTGATTATTTAGAGGTAATTGACGACTATGAAGTGAAAAAGTTAAGACAGATAATAACAGGTTTAATTAACAAATCTGATGGTTCTGTGGAAAGTTTAATGCAACAGGTGGAGATTGTTAATAATGATGTGCGTAAATGGCATAAGTCGAAGGGCCCTTTTATTTCCCAAAATGTTGATATATTAGGACTTGGTTTAGAGTTAGCGTTACTCCCAACAGGAGGGGTTGTTCCTCCATTTTCAACTTCTTTCATAGGGCTAATTTTAAAGGCTGTATTAGGAGATAAAATCACTAATTCCCCTTTAGGAAATATCGAAGACCATATATATAGCAAAATTGGCGGAGTCTCCCCCGCTGCACTAAGAATACAAAGAATTCGAAGTAATATACAAAAGATAGAGTAAATGAAATTTATATAGAATATAGCCATTGAAGCAGAGCCTCAATGGCTATATTCTTTTTCGCAGAACTATTTGCTAGATATTGATTCCTTTAAATGGATTTTAAAAATATATGATAAAATAGGTAATTAGATAGAAGTTCCGTGTCTTAGTTCAGGAGGAAAAGTTATGAAAGTACAAGCAGATATAGATTTCCAAAAGGATTTGTTCGAGGCAGCCAACAAAATGCGAGGAAGTGTAGCACCGGCTGATTATAAACACTATGTTTTACCACTAATTTTTCTTAGGTATTTATCTAATAAATATGAGCAACGCCGTAGTCAACTAGAACAAATGGTTAAAGACCCAAATAGTGACTGGTTTACAGAGGATAAAGAAACACAAATGGTTATTGTTGAAGACCATGACCAATATAAAGCAGAGAATGTATTCGTTGTTCCAGAGGATGCGCAATGGTCTTATATAATGTCTAATGCAAAACAACCGAATATTAAAGAAATATTAGATCATGCAATGAAACGAATTGAGGAAGAAAATCCAGAATTAGAAGGTATGCTACCAAGAACTTTTCAGGGTTCTAACCTTCCTGCTGAAAACATTGCAGGGTTGATAGAAATATTTTCTCGTGAAATTTTCAGTGCTAGGGCAAGTGAAAGTGTAGATGTATTAGGTCGTACTTATGAATACTTTATAGGCTCTTTCGCTTCTTCTGAAGGGAATCGTGGTGGAGAGTTCTTTACCCCATCAAGCATAGTAAAACTACTTGTGGCAATGCTTGAACCGATAAGTGGAAAAGTCTTTGATCCGGCATGTGGTAGTGGCGGGATGTTTATACAGAGTGAAGAGTATTCACCACGCAAGAATGCTCTATCTTTCTATGGGCAAGAAAATGTGACGACAACTGTTCGATTGGGAAAAATGAACGTACTACTTCATGGAATAAATGCAGAGATTCGGTTAGGTGATTCTTTATTAAATGACCAGTTTCCAGAATTGAAAGCAGATTTTGTAATTGCTAATCCACCTTTTAACCAAAAGGACTGGGGGGCAGATCGTGTGGCGAAGAATGACCCACGCTTAGTTGGTCCAGTTACAAATAGCAATGCTAACTACATGTGGATGCAACACTTCTTGCACCATCTTAATGATAATGGAACCGCTGGGTTTGTAATGGCAAACGGTGCAATGACTACTAATGTAAAAGAAGAAAAAGAAGTTCGAGAACGCCTAATAGAAAACGGGCATGTAGATTGTATTGTCCAATTGCCAGAGAAACTTTTCTTTACCACTGGGATTCCTTGTTGTCTGTTCTTTTTAAGTAAAAATCGTGACGGAAAGAGTAGTTTTAGAGAGAGAAAAAATGAAATACTATTTATAGACGCGCGTAAAATGGGTTCTCTAGTAAGTAGAAAACAAAGGGCTCTATCTCAAGAAGAAATTGATAAAATTTCAGGTGTTTATTATTCCTATAAAAATAAAGATACTAAAAGGTATGATAATATTGCTGGGTTTTGTAAAGTCGTATCTACTGAAGAAGTTAAACAAAACGGTTATAAACTAACCTCAGGAATTTATGTTGGTACTGAAGACATTGAAGAAGATGAATTGCCTTTCGAAGAGAAGATGGAGCAATTATCTAATCTTTTGTATCAACAATTTGAAGAATCTAGCCGCCTTCAAGAAAAAATTAGAAAGAACTTGGAGGGCTTGTTTTGAAAACTAACAATGTAAGATTAGGAGACCTTATCAAAGTCCGGCACGGCTGGGCTTTTAAAAGTAAGTTTTTTAGCGAAGAAGATATTGATAATCCTATATTAGTGAACATAGGAAACTTTAAATATGATGGTGGGTTTAGATTCGAGAGCACTAAAATAAAACGATATGTTGGAGAATACCCTATTCAATATGAGTTGAAACCAAATGATATACTTCTAATAATGACCTGTCAGACTTCAGGGGGGGAAATATTAGGAGTTCCTGCAAAGGTCCCTAGTGATTCTGAAACATATTTGCATAACCAAAGGCTAGGGAAGGTAGAAATTATGGATGAATCCCTAGTAGATGAAGATTTCCTATACTGGTTATTTTTAAGTTCTGATTTTAATCGCCACTTATTTTCAAGTGCAAGTGGGACGAAAATTTTGCATACATCACCGGATAGGATTGAGTCATATCAATTTTCACTTCCTTCAATCAAGAAGCAGAAAAAAGTTTCAGATATTTTAAGAAGTATACAGGACAAAATCGACTTAAATCAAGTCATGAATAAGACACTTGAAGAAATGGCCGAGACACTTTATAAACATTGGTTTTTTGATTTTGAACCATACAAAGATGAAGATTTTAAGGAATCAGAATTAGGATTAATACCCTCAGACTGGGGTGTAATTAATATCGGAAATGCTGTAGAAATTTTAGGTGGTGGAACACCAAAGACAAGTACTAATGAATTTTGGGAAGATGGAGATATTAACTGGTTTTCACCAACAGATTTAACATCCCAGAAGTCATTATTTGTTACAAATTCTGCGAAAAAAATAACACAACTAGGGCTTGAAAAAAGTTCTGCCAAATTATTTAAGCCCTACAGTATTATGATGACTAGTAGAGCAACTATTGGAGAAATATCCATAAATAGAAATACCTCATCAACTAATCAGGGTTTTATTACTCTAATACCGAATGATAGTTTTACATTATATCAATTATATTTTTGGCTAAGGACAAACATGGATAGAATAAATTCAATTGCTAACGGTAGTACTTTCAAAGAAGTAAGTAAAACGAACTTTAAAATGCTGCCTATTTTAAAACCGGCAAGAATTCAGACATATATCAATGAGAGTGAAACAATATTTAAACAAATAGAAAGTAATATTCTTGAGATTGAAATGTTAACCGAGTTACGAGACTACCTTCTCCCGCGACTAATGTCTTGAGAAGTTGATCTTCTAAGAATAAAAAGTGAAATCGAAGAATTAATTTAACTTATGTATGTGGAGGTGTTCCACCATGTCCAGACCTCTAGGTGAATCAGCATTTGAAGAAACTACGATAGAAAGATTGAAAAGAATTGGCTATGAATATCTTCATGCACAAGAACTGTTCCAGCGTGGAGAACGTGAGCAATTACAGGAAGTAATTTTATTCAATAGGTTACAAGCCTTCTTAAGGAAGGCTTATCCTACTATTCCAGAGCAAGAGGTACGACGATTAATAAACATATTTACTTCACCCGATGGTGTCAATTTAATACAGCGAAATCAAGAATTTCATCAAATGTTAGTAAAGGGAATAGAGTTTAATTATGAATGGAATGGACAGACATTTACTCCACATGTTTTCCCAATTGATTGGGGAAACCCTGATAACAATGACTTTCTAGTAGTAAACCAACTTTCTGTTGATGGAAGAATGTCCCGTAGACCAGATATAGTTATATATATAAACGGTCTTCCACTAATTATTTTTGAGTTAAAAAACCCTAATAGTGAACAAGCAACGGTTAAGGACGCTTATACACAAATTCAAAACTACACTTATGATATTTCTCAACTGTTCAATTACAATACTTTCACAGTCGTATCGGATAATGTAGAGACAAAGCATGGAATGCCGTTTGCTGATTATGATTTCTTTGCATCTTGGAAATCAATTGATGGTCGAAATGTAGACAATAATCGGGCTAATACTATGCGTACATTAATTGAAGGTCTTTTTCCAAAAGATCGATTGCTCAACTATATTCGTAACTTTATAGTCTTCCTTAAGGCAGGGGATAGAACTAAGAAAATAGGGGCTAAATACCACCAATTTTTTGGGGTGAATTTCGCTGTTAAAGAAACCGTTCGTGCAACCAAACCTGATGGAGACCGTAAAATTGGTGTAATGTATCATACTACTGGATCAGGTAAATCACTTAGTATGCTTTTCTTTGCTGGTATTTTAAGCAGACACACTGAACTAAATAACCCTTCCATTGTAATCCAAGTGGATAGAAATGATTTAGACGAGCAACTGTATGATACCTTCGTTGAGGGAGAATCTTTAATCGGTAAGGTTGAAAGGGCAAGTAGTACTGAGAAATTAAGAACAATCCTTAGAGGGGAAGCAACACCCGTTGTCTTTTCTACAATTGAAAAGTTTCGTTTGAAAGGAGAAGAGACAAAACACCCTGTGCTCTCCGAAAGAAGAAACATTGTAGTGATAGCAGACGAAGCACACCGTACACAAGCAGGGTTTGAGGGTGGTTATGCAGCACAATTACGTTTTGCTCTTCCTAATGCCTCTCATATCGGGTTTACGGGAACACCAGTTGATTTTGTTGGGAATAATACAGAAGAAATATTTGGTCACACCATTCACCGTTACGACATGGCTCAGGCTGTTGCTGATAAGGCAACATTACCAATTTATTATGAAAGTCGATTAATTCCTTTAGATTTGACTGCTGAAGATATTGATGGTCAATTCGAAGATATATTTGTAGATAATGGTGAAAATGACGACACTGAGGGATATAAAAGAAAATGGGCCGCTTTAGAAAAAGTTGTGGGAACTCCAAAACGGCTCAAACGGCTTGCAAACGATATCGTATCACATTTTAATTCATTGGCCAATCCTTTTCAAAAAGCAATGATCGTATGTATGAGTCGTCAAATTGCTGCTGACCTATACGATTGTTTAAAAGAAGTAGAAGGTTGTCCTAAGACGGAAGTTATCATGACAGGTGATGTCTCGAAAGACCCACGGGAATGGAGAGAAATTCAAGAAGGAAGCGAGTATTCCCATATTAAGTCTAAGAAAGAACAAGAAGATGTTAAGGCTAAACTACGTAATCCAGAAGACCCACTTAAGTTTGTTATTGTTGTTGATATGTGGTTGACTGGAATGGATGCTCAGCCACTGTCTTACTTGTATGTTGATAAGCCTATGAAGGGGCACAATCTAATGCAGGCTATTGCTAGGGTTAACCGCGTGTTCCCCGGTAAAGAAGGTGGAGTGGTTGTAGATTATATAGGGATTGCTACTTCACTTAAAGAGGCAACACATAAATATACTAATGGTGGAGGCACAGGTAATCCCGCTTATGATGTTGCTGAAGCAATTCGGATTTTTAATGAGAATTTAGAATCAGTTAGAAACTATATACCTTCCAATATAAAAATAGACGGTTGGAGACAAAAAGGACAGATTGATAGAGAAGACTTTATAGCAGACATTGTAAATATTCTATTAAACACTGATACAGAGGATTATATACAATATGCAACAAAATTAGAAAAATCATATCAACTTGTTAAAAGCCAACCAGAAGTAATGGTACTAGCAGATGAAGTAACTCTTTACTTAATGTTAAAAGCACAGTTAAGAAAACATCTACGTCCTCCGGGTGGAACTGCAGGAGGAAATAAAACCTTAGAGGAACAATTATCGGCATTACTAGACCAAAATTTACTTGCGAAAGAGACTGTGGACGTCTTTAAAGTGGCAGGAATTGAACGACAAGATATTAGTATCCTTGATGAAAAGTTCTTAGCCGATTTAACAAAGAAAGAGCACGAGGATCTACGATTAAAACTTTTAAAAAAACTGCTTGAGGATAAAATTAAAGTTACATTTAAGCAAAATAGTCCTCAATCTAAAACAATGCAAGAGTTATTGGAGAAAACGCTGACAGATTACCATAATCGTGTTATTCAAGCAGCAGATGTCGTTAGAATGATGATAAAAATGCGAAAAGAAATGGAAGAGGAAATTCGACGACGTCAGGATTTAGGGCTTTCTGAAGAAGAGGTTGAATTTTACAAAGCCATTTCTTCATTAGGAGAAGGTGCTTTTTCAAACGAGTTCCTTGCCAACTTAATTCATAAAGTTGTTAAGGAACTAAAAAAGAAATTAGACGTTGATTGGACTAGCCCTCACCGTCAAGATGTATATTCTAAGGTTAAACTTGCTGTGAAAATGGTTCTAATAAAAGAAAAAGTTAATGGCCAACAATTGCAGTTTCTAACTAACCGATTTATGGAACAGGCTGAACAACAATATAAAGATTGGCCAATCGATGCATAGACAGTTATTTGAAAAATCAGGGAAGGTGGTACTTACTGCTTGCCCTGATTTTTTTCTTAACAGAACAACAAATTTATTAAGTTTATTTTGGAGGAGAGCACTTAATGGATCATGAGTATCTTTCTGCTTTTAGGATATTTCAAAAACAGCAAGACATGATAAATAAGGTTATTAGAAATCCTGCAATTGAAGCAATGCAAAGACAACAGGATAATATAAATAGATTAATAGGTAATTCAGCGACAGTGGAATTTAATCGTAATCAAGGGGCCTCCATTATGAATAATTCGGCATTTAGGGAATTACAAACGCAACAAGATACTTGGAATAGATTAATAGGGAATTCTGTTGCAATTGGATTGGAAAAGTACCAGAGTATTGCAAGTGTAATGCATAGTCCAGCATTTGATAATTTAGTTAAACATCAAAGTACTATAAATGGGATTTTTAAATCCTCAGCATTTACGGGATTAGAAAAGTATCAGGGGATCACTAGTGTAATAAGTAATCTTGGATTAGATAATTATCAAAATAGCATAACTCAAGTCATGAATAATTCCACTTTTGAGATATTACAAAAGCACCAAGATAGATGGAGTGAACTTTTTAAGAAGATTTCAGATTTAGGTATTAACTCATATACTTTTTCAGAAATGGTTGAAGAATTACAAGAGGTATATAACGAAATAGACAGTAGTTCATCAGTTTCTGATGAAGAGAGTATAAATGAGAAGGAAATCAAAGAAGTATTTCAAGCGATTATTTCATATTGTATGCATATTGTTACAGTCTTCCATGTGGTTGATACAAAATACATTTGGGATATTCTAACTAAAATATCAGTATTAATGACAATTCTACTACCTCTTGTTCCTGTTGATGAACCAAATAAACAGGAGGATAAAGTACAGATAATAAACGTTAATGGAGATAATAATACACTTAACATTGAAAATAGTGATTCCGGCACAATTATCATTAACACAGGTGATAAAGAAACTGATGTGAATGTTATACGGGATACCACCATAGGTGAAGAGGAACATGGAAATAAAGTTGAAGAAATGGAAAAGGACAAACTTGATTTTTCAGCAGGGCAGAAAACATAGCCAGAGGCTCGGTCAGATATACTGATTATTTTCACCCTTAATACTAATACATGGCCCTAGTATTGAACAGTTACTAGGGCTTTAATTAATTCGAAATTCCAGACATTTGCAGGAGAATTACTTATCCCAGTATAAAGGAATGAGTGAAAAGTCCGAAATAATATAAGGATTATCGTATGTGGCAGCACTATGAGACGGAAAAATCCGTCTCTTTTATTTTTTAAAGGCCATGAACCATTTGATAACTTTTATTTTGATAAAAAACAAGGAAAGAACATACGATCGTTTAATAAGATATATGTAAATATTTTACTGAGGAATAGGGAGGATAAACAAATGATAAAAGGAAAAGACAAGAAGAAAAGACCGGATTATGTAAAAGCCTTTCATAATGATTATGTTATTACGATAGGTAGGCATCCCCGCTTTAGTTGGGTCTCACACTCGGATAAAGACTATATGTATTTCTTATATATCACCCGCACGGAGAAGAATTTTATCGGTAAAAATACAGCACATGTTGGGAAATTCAACGTTTTGTGTCACCAACAAACATTCTTCGATTATCACCGTTTAATGTTAGTCATTGAACCGATATTAAGTGAATATATCTTGGAGAGTGAGAAAATTTTTAAGATTTGTATGCTTGTACAGGAATTAGAATATCAAAGTGAAGACCCGCTCCACCAAGATGCAAGTGGAGAATAACAGTAGGAAATATCCTACTGTCTTTTTTATTTCTATACATTTATGGAACAGAAAGTGCCAAACTTCTTGCTAAGGCACTAAGAAGATTTTTTAAAAAATGTAATCGAGTAGAAGGGAATTGCCACTTAATAATGAATTAAAAAGTATCAGGAATAAAGATTTCTCGTAGATTCCTGATGGTTAGTATTCCTTGAAATGTCTTAGAACTCTTTCTTGTGTATACGCCCTTTTATTTGGAATAATTATACACTTAAGGCCAGATAGTTGTATTGCTATTTGGTCTTTTCTTATTGAAAAAATAGGACTGACATACTTAGTTTTAATTTCCACTTTTTCTCCTTCTTTGTCTCAAGTGTTTCCGGCAATTAAACCTAACATCATTATAATAAACAGTTTATTAATAGTCTTTTAAAAAGAGTAGATAAATATAATTTCTGCTCTTTTTATATTTGTTTTAAAGGGGAATGCTTGTTCATATTCAACTGTATACATGTGAAATTAAAACTTAGGATAACGGAGGAGATACTCTTGAAAAAGGGGCATTTTAAAGTGGAAGGAATGGATACTCAATTTGTCGAATTTCAACATGAAGGAAATAATATATTGTTTACTAGGTTTGAGAGAATACGTCTTGCAGGAACAGTGGTTCAAGAAGAAGCAAAATATTTATATTTCATCTATATATTTCGAAAAGAGCATAAGATTTCAAAGAAGAAAAAGGCGGATATGGATATGGGTCCTTATAATATTATCTGTTTTAATAAGGTCTATCACACGTTTAAAGAAATGACTCAAAATCTTGATGCCATATTAAATGAATATATATTAGATGAAGATGAAGTCTTTAGGTGCCAAGAATTAGTACAAAAACTTGATCCGGAAAACTATCGAAACAAGGAGTAAATCCTTGTTTTTTTGCTGACTTTTAAAGATATTATAAGATATTTTTGTCAAAAAAAGAGAAAGTCTTGTTTTAGTGTCGAAGTATGGAAGAGAAGGGAGGGATTTGAATGATTAATATGAGTGTTGAAAATTTAATCAAGGTAAATCAAATGTTTAATGCAGCAAAGGGAATCCAAATTACAAAGCATGAGGATGTTGTTATAATTGAATTTATTGATGAAACTGGAGAAGTTGATGCAACTGTACTGACTTATCGGGAATATGAATTAGTTCGCATCGATTTCTATGCTGAAACACTGGATGAAATAATTAGTTTAGCACTGGATAAAGACCAGAAGGTGAAAGTAACTATTACAACATCCGTGCAGAATTTCCCGGTGTTTATAGAATTTGACTACTGTGAGTTTTTCTGTGACTTACAGGAGTATAGATATATTTTAGAGCAAGTGGAAATAGAAAAAAGTTCAAATTAATGAACTTTTAGAGAAATTAGAAGGCGAACAAGCCTTCTTTTCTATATAAATAATCATGCTTCTATGTTAAACAAAACATACCTTTTAGGGTCTTTCTCTTCATAATATGTCTTTATCTCTTGTTCCAAATCGGCGAAGTGATATTTTACACTTGTATAGGTAAGGATACCCATTATTATACCTAAGACTGAAACTAGTGATTTGTCTCCCATATCTAATAGGCTTATTATGAGCAATATTGAAAATGAAGTAAGGACAAAAATCATTTTAATCATTTTTTTGCTGACTTTTCCTTTAAGTACTATCCTTGCAGAAAGAACCCCTACGATCGTTCCCAAAACAAACAGTACTAAAGATTCTTTTGTCAAATCGCTCTCGGCCAATATTAATATAAATGGATAGGTCAACATTGTTAAAATTCCCGCAGTAACTGCTTTTCCAACTAGTAAAGCAAATTTAGTGGTTCGTTCATTCTTAAATCTTGGCACTCTCATTTATTATTCCTCCTTTTGGTCCAGTTTTATTTGAAGCCATATTACCTGAAATTACTTTGACATTGTTTGACTCAGTATTATAAAGAAAATCAACGAAGGCGCCAAGTTTAGACCTATAATGATTTAAATTGATTCTGATATATTAATTTTATCTCACTCACGCTGCTTCTCGAACGTTTGTACGTTATAATTAGTTGTGAAAGGAACAATAGGGGAGTGATACAGTGCTATACAATATTAATAAATTTTCTCAAAAATTATTTTTCTTTTGTATGGAACTTTTCTTTGCGTTTATAGTAACGATCTTGTTTTACCCTTTGGCGACATTCTACTTGAATATTAGTTCTACAGATTATTTTATTCTTTCGATGTTTCTAGTACTTTTAGGTGGAGTACTATTTGATAGAGCATTTACCTTTTTCTATTTTGATTTGGATAAAGATGTTGAAAGGATTGAAATAATGCATTACATGGCGATGTTTATTGCCAAGTTACTTGCATATTTGGTACTAGGAATAGCAAGTTTCTGGGTAAAGGATAATCTGTTTCTTTCATTATATATACCGTTTCTTCTTTTTGTTGGTGGCTTTATTTGGTTCATTATCCTTACTGGATTTATTAATGAGAAAAAGCGGAAAGAGGAAAACTCAGAAGTAAGATTTATTACAAGAATTGTTAGAAGAAAAAACCTTGGGAGCGAACAATAGCGTTTGCTCTTTTTATTTGAACAAGATTTGATTTGTTTAAACAATTAGAGTATTACTAGTATACAAAAAAGGAACTTCCGATGTCAGAAGTTCCTTGATTTCTAAAAGTAATCAACATATCATATTTTGAAATATTGATTAATCAAGTTAAGACATAATGGGGATAGTGCAATATATCTGGATAAATCTACATAGAAGTACTTTATTATTCATTACTGTTTGTTGCTTTCGCTAACATATTGTTAATGTCCCCTATTTCTTCTATTGTGAACATAGAGGTTAGCAGGTTAAAATATTGTTTTCGATAATCTGAAACATTCTCAAATGTCATTTCTTTGATAATATCATTTGGAATGCTGAGTTTGTTTAGTAGAACCTGATATGTGTTTGGATAGTTTCTTGGAGCCACACCATCAAAAATGGTGGGAGATCTTGTGACTTTTATGACATTATTCTTTTCCAAAATAGCAACATGATTCATCAATGATTTAGGGGATAACCCTGTTGATTTTTTCAATTGCTCATAACTCATATAGAAATTATTATCCTCTGCTGAAAAGCGTTTTGAATGAACCATGAGTGAAAAGATAACTGCTCTTAACTTTTTATCGTATTGGTAGAGTGATAGCATTTCACTCTTAGAAATTTCCACTTGTTTTACACCACCAGATAATCTAATGTTGTTATTATATGCTGATTTTACTATCCTTTCAATTTCTTTTCTGCAGGTAGATAAGGGAGTAGAGTATAGCGCTGGGTCTTGCCGCTTCATCCATTCAAAAAGTTCCTCCTCACAAATGTTTTTTTCAATACCAAGACTGTTACGATACACTGCAAGTTTGCATAAGGAAGCATTTCGTGTTCCTTTTTGTTTCATACCTTCTTCATATAATTTACGACAGGTGGCAAACGTTTCATTACTAAGATCGATGTCATGAAAATTACTATCTTCATTGGTTTTATCTTTTTCCTTATCGTTATCTGTATCTTTATTATCTTCTTTATCCTTATCCCGTTTTGCACTGTTATTTTTGCTGTTTTTTTCCTCATTCGATTCCTCTATATTGCTTAATAAATCAGTGATTAAATTGCTATTTAATTTTTTTATAGCAAGAATATAATCGTAAGACTCTATTGGCATAAAATTGTTATAGACATCAACGTACCAGCATATATTTGTCTTTTTATTCTTATTTTTGTGATTAATTCCTAGTGGTAACTTCATTCCTTTATTATGCTGCGGACGAAGTTCAATCTTCCGTTTAATATTTCTTCCTAAAAGTTCCTGTGTCTTATCTATAACAACGTCATAAAGTTTTTTCATTGATTTATAATCTATTGGGTTCGAAAAATATATATCAACATGGTATCCTTTATTACCGCTGTTGCTAGTGTAAATTAATTCTTTAGGAATCCTAAGATTCTGCAATACTTCATATAGTGCATAAACTGCTTGTTTGGCAGTATCTTTTTCTGGAAAATCTACATCAAAGGAAATAAACTTTGAGTTTTCTTTATAAGAAAAGATTCCATATGTGGACTCATGTTGCAAGTGAAGTTTAATTTGCCAATCTGCTAAGGATTTATGACTTTTTTTCTTATACTTGTTATAAAAAGTGTAGTCACCATCGGGTAACTGCATGATATACTTGTATCTAACAGAAATGAAAAGGTCACTTATTGCTTCAACTATTTGTTTCATATTTTCCATTATATCAACTCTCCTTTCTTTTCTTTTCCTTGTCCTTTAAAAGTAAGTATTTTTCTACCAAAGACTTTGAAAAAGGACATCATGAATATGATTTAGTATGATTGAAAAAAAGTTCATAGAAGTACTTTATATATATTATTATTTAATGTTTTAGGCTCTTGTTTTTTAATAAGTGAATATAAGTACTAGTATTTAATTCAGAAAGATCCTTTAATATAAGTATACTTCAAAAGTCTGTTCTTCCCTTGCTGATAATGATAGTCCGTCCCAATTATGTGTTTAAATATTCATTTGATTTTCTTCAATTCCCCCGCTGCGTTCTTTAACGGTCCACGCTACAATAGGAATACCACCTAGATTTTCGTCGCCTAACAGTAATTATGTGACGAAATACTTACCTTACACATCAAAATTTCGTCGCATAACATTTAAAATCATTATTGTTTTTTCGTCGGATAACAAGAGTCAGAGGAGGTATTTATTTTTGGAAGACAATTCTTCAGTTTCTGTAGTCAACTCCATTCAATTATTTGAGCATTATTTAGAAACAAAAGGGAACAGTATTAAAACTATTAAAAGTTACAAGGAGGATATCAACTATTTTCATAATTGGCTGAAAAATAGATATCAGAGAGAGTCTCCACCTGTCAATTTTATAACCGCAATAGATTGTAAGGATTACGAAAACTTTTTAAAAAATGAGAGTGGGCTATCAACTGCCACAATTAATAGACGAATTGTTGCTGTTAGAAAATGGAGTTCGTTTCTCCTTAAAACAGGAATACAAAATGCTGACATTGGCAAGGAATTGAAGACAAAGAAGTTTCAGCGACAGAACCAGATTAAATGGCTGGAAAGATCTGAAGTTGGCCAATTATTCCATTTAATAGAAAGGGGTAACGGGAAGAATGATGCAAAGGTTGCACTTCATAAGGCAATTATTAGTATCCTTGTAAACGCTGGTCTTAGAGTAGATGAAGTAAGTAAACTCGAAATTGATCATTTTGATTGTGTAAACAAAGTTGTACATGTGTACCATGGGAAGGGAGACAAGTACCGTGTAGTCCCCGTAGGTGAAAATACCATAAAATCAGTAAAAGTATGGCTGGAATTTCATCCTCAAAACACACGTTATTTATTTCCAAGTACGAGGAGTGAAAAGATAACTGTTAGAGCAGTTGAACATATTCTTAAGCGATATTCCAAACAGTTAGGGATTGAAATTACACCCCACATGTTACGACATACCTTTTGCAAACAATTAGCCAGTAAAGGAGTTGGTCTTGAAACGATTGCCTCATTGGCTGGTCACAACTCTATTGAAACTACAAGGATTTATGTAACACCTTCTGTAAAGGAATTACAAAAGGCCGTTCGTTCTATTGAATTCTAATTTGCAATTAGTAACAGGAGGGCAATTTGCATTTTTCAGATCCTTCACCTTTTCTGAAAAACAATTTATAAAAAATTCAAGGATTTTTATTTAGGAAGTAGAACTGTAGGGTATTAGGATTATTTTTCCCCTTAGATTTTCCTAATGGTACACTCCAAAATATCTTTAGACAGACATTCTTTTGCTACTCCTTTTCAAAAGGATAAAGACAAAAAGACCATTCAGCACTTAGGCTGTCTGGTCTTTTTTAATTTAAATTTTGACCAGCGCTCATGTTTTGGGATTCTTAAGGATGACAATACTTGATCGTTAATCTGTGTACTTGGCCAAAAGGATGTCGCAAATTAAACAATTTGAACACCAAACTGAAATTTCCGTTTATCAAAAGATAACTTGCTGGAAAATTAATAATGATTATAAAAGATATTAATCAATAATCGTATTATACAATGCTTTAACAAGTGATTTATAAAGGATTTTTTAAGTAGGTTATAGCATTTATAACTATTATTAATGAATAATGTTTAAAGATAATGTTTCATTGTCAAGGCAATTATGATTGTCAAGGGTACACAAAAAGCGAACTATTGCTATAAAAGGCATTGACTTTTATGGGAAAAATGATTGAGGAAAGACTTTTAGTATTAATTTTTCAAGAAATTTAGGAAAATATTCAATTGAAAAAAATAAATTCAGCGAGGCGAAAAAAATGATTTTGATAGATGAAAAAAATCCATACCATGTAAACAAAAATAATACTTTATATTGTTAAAAACGAATAAAAGAGAATAAATTAGATAATTAACGACATTTAATCATTTTTGACCGACAGAGGTCTAGGTCGTTTTAAAAGGCTGAATATCAGGAATTCATAATTTGACTTATTTGAATGCTTTACTATCCAAATACCTTGAAGATGGGTCCCATTTTTTTATAAAACGCGTAATTTTCAAGGATTCCCTTCTCCGAAGTTGAAGTAAACATATAGATATTTGTTTAACAAAAGAGAATTGGAGGAGAAAGTTATGACAGACATTTTTAAATTTAATGGAAATATACTACATGATATTGACATGTTTTCTTCGGCTGGAATTGTGGTTGGTTGCTTATGGATATTAGTTCTTATACTTGGTGTCTTATTAGGAAGATTACTGTCACAATTCTTTTTGGTTGAATATAATGATGGTTCAAGAAGTAGTGAGCCAATATTTAATTTAACTGTTGGAATTTTTACAGTAGGAGGAATTCCATTTTCATTCTTCTTTGGACTATACCTATTTGCAGAATATGATTTATTCAGGTTTTTAAGAGTGGTTTGACACTAAAGATAATTATTAATGAAGATGACAGGCAGGGGCAAGTGGTAATTGGTGTATATCCAATTCATTACTTGTCTTTATACTTTTTTAGGGGGAGAAAAAATGAACTTTGATCACTTGAAAAGACCGTTTGAAGAAAATCAAATAAGAGAGCGGAAAGGAAAAAAAGTTAATGGACAATATTTATATTTTAGGTATGTTCCTTCAGAATTTGTTGTAGAACGTTTAAATGAGTTAGGTCCGGGTAACTGGAGTTTCGTTATCAAAGAGAGCAAAGTAATAGCAAATGAAGTTGTTGTTTTAGGTAGTTTAAGAATAGCGAATACAGTTAAGGAGGCTTTTGGTTCGTCTACAATAGATGAAAAGAAGACAGCAGCCGATTCTTTTAAGGCTGCTTCCGCACTTTCTTTAACTAAATGTGCATCATTATATTCAGTGCCTTGTATCTTCCACACAAACCAAATACTTATCAGCAGCCTCAAACAAGTCAGAATAATTACCAATCAAATCAGTCCCAAAATGAACGGGAATTTTTTCAATATACTTGTGTGATTGTAATGTGGTGATTAGTAAGGCTGAAGTTGATTTTACAAAGAAGTACCCACAAACATACAATGATAAGCAAGTATGCCGGACTTGTCAGCAAAAATACCGTAAAGGAATTATTAGGAGAGTGCAGTAATGCCTCTTCTTTTTTATCTTTTTCCACCTATAGTGGATGATTAGATTCGAAGTATACTGTACAACAAGAGGATGGGTATGTATATCTGCATTAGTTTTAATATGAAAAGGTATAAGGACATTGAGGAGAGTCTAGCAGTTTATTCAGATAGTACTAATAAAAATAGGAAAATGTTTTTATTAGCAGATATTAACTTACTAGACTTATACCTTCAATTTATTGATAGAAGTACAATTGACCGAGTGTTACTTTATGATAATCAAGAATTGGGAAATTGGGATAATTTCAAGCAATTCAGTAACCTGTGTAAGAAGTATGATTTGAAGTACTCAATAATTCTGAAAGATCAATAACAAAGTGATGTAAGAATTTGAAATCAAAGTGGTTTCACCTAATCTGGAAAATTTACCCGTACAATAATAGGCTGAATACACCCGTATTCAGCCTATTTCTATTTGAATTTTGAACTTGAAAATATATTTTTCCTTGAAATTTTAATCGTCTTCAGTTAATTCCTCCAACATTCTTAGTGCTTTCTGGCCATTGGCAACATTGATCCCTATATAACTTTTTAATAACTTAATTTTTTCCTTGCGTGTCTTATTAGTTTTTCCTTCTATTTCTTCGAGAGTTATTGTATTTCTAAAACTGAACTCTCCATTAATTGATTCGGTTAGCCTTTTTAATAACGCTTCTAATTCATCTTTATTCTCTTCATTTTTTGCGAGTGTTACCACTCTAAAGAAAATTATTATTATCATTTTATAAGTTTTCTTTCTTTCTTCCCTTTCTTTAATTGAAAGATCCTCTAAGGATTTATCAAATTCGTCCTGAAATATTGCCTCCAAAATTCCAAATAGTAATTTGGAAGGTATGGTTTCATCAGAAATATCAATCGTATATCTTTGCTCGAAGTGGTCCTTTATCTTATCTGAAGAATATTTGAAAAATTCCTCTAAAAATTGATGGTCCCATGTATCAAGAACATAATCAGAATGCCCTACCAAGTAATCTACCGATGTATTAAAGTATTTGGCTATATCTCTGATGGATTCCAATGTAGGCCTTCTAACGTCATTTATATATTTTTGTAAAGTAGAACGGTTAAGACCGAGTTCCTTCACTAATTTGTCTCTCTCATAGTCAAATCCATTTTCTTTCAATAAATGTTTTAAGCGCATCCCAATCATGATTTTTGAATCATCACTCACCAAAATCACCCTTATCTTTTTTAATCTTTTATTATGTACATTCTAATTCAATCGTTCAACTTGTGCAAATAAAAAATTAAAAAATTACATTTTGGCTTTACATGCACGACATACGGTGATATCATAATCACAAGTTGAACAAATATAAGTTACATATTGTGATTTCGATATCACAATTAGATAGATATAATTGTGAAATTTAGGAGGGAATCGTTATGAAGGACTGGAAAGTGAAGGAATTAGGTTTTTCAAATTTGAAAGAGTTAGCCTCAAATGGTAAGGGAAATCGTGCTGAAGGTTTAGTGATACTAGGTTGTGGCGGGGATTTGAACGAATGGGTTAACGGCGTATCACAAGAATTACATACCGCTGCAGTAACCACTACAAACGATCCCAAAGTTCTGTGGGGGAATATTTATAAGACCACTACTAAGGATCATAGGGTTGATTTAATCTTTATGTTTAACGAAGACTTTAAAGAATTATTTGATGTATCAAAGTTGGCAATATGGAGAATCAGGTGGGGTGACGCTAGTTGGTTAAGTGACTACTTAAGGAATTTTGAAAGTGACCATGAAGATAATCAAAGACAGGGGGAGATTTAGATGTTCACATTGGATGAAACGAAAGAATTAAGAGAGATGTTTCCTGATAGTAATGATGTACTTTTAGATGAGGAATTCAAAGTAATGGGGTGGTATATTTATTCGCTTTGGGAAAAGAACGATTTCAAGAATGAAGAAATCATCTACCGTAAGGAAACTGGGGATATCTACAACTACTTCTTTGAATATGACAATCAACTCTTTATGTTGTCGGATGAGTCAATTTACTGGGGACAAGGTGAAATTAGTATAAGAAAAGTATGTGATACCACTTGTGAAATAAGCAAGGACTATATTAAGAAGTTTATAAGGAATGTGGAATGGATCAACCAATATGACTACTTTGAAGGTAAAAAGGACGACTTTGACTTTGAGTTGCACGGAGATGCCCATGAACATCATGTTGAAATGGCATATGGTCTCATTGAAATTTTAAGAAATAAGGGTTATGAAATTTCAGATTAGGAATTGTAAAACGGATATGGAAAAAGCAGTATGTAGCCATTAGAAGGAAAATTGATTGATACTTCATGGGGGGATAAAAATCAGAGTCACATCATGTAGCACCCCTCTGAAAAAGGAGGAGTTTTAATGATAAGCAATGAGGAAAACAAATTCCATATTGGAGAAATAACTGCAAGTTTTGGTGTGAATATTGCAGGGATAGATGTTTGGCATAATCAGGGCTCATTAGTTTACGTACTAGCAGAAGTTTTTGACGAGGAAGATTCTAATCTTGTTCTGTGGTACGTAATTATGAAACCTGATAGCAAAGTAGTTCAGAGGGTAAATTCTGACTACGTTAATATAAAAAGCCGTGGAATCATACCAAGATTTCCACATTTTATAGAAGATTAGTATCGGCAGGTTTTTTTGTCAGTGCATATCAATATGAAAAAAGGGAGAGATTTTAATGAATTGTAATATGGCTTTTATCATTTCATCTTCTCAAGAAGGTGAAAAGTCCGCTGTGAAATACTGCAAAGAAAATGACATTAAAATCTTTGATTTAGTAATTGATCCATTAGACGATGAGGTTTATCGAGGTGCATTTTCATCATTTTTGCAAGCAGCGAGTTTCGGTAAAGTATTAAAAGAACACAAGGTTAATGAAATAATAGTTGATAGCAAGAAAAATATTAAGAATAAAGAATACCTTCAAGAATTTTTGGTATTGACTATGTTTTTCATGGAAACAAAAGTCTACTTTTTAAAAGAGAATTTAGACGCATCAATGTCTGAGGATAATGGTAATTTAGTATTTAGATTTAATAGTAGGAATTAAAATAATCTAAAGAGTTAATGATTGTTCAAAGTTTTCCCCAGTAGAATTTGATTGAAAAACTTAACAATAATGAAGACATTAGGAGGAGATATTATGGCTTTTAAAAAACTACCGTATAGGAAGGCTTTAGTAGTGGATGTAAATGGAAACCTTGGGCATGTAAGTGATCTGACAGAGGAGTTTTCGATTGATATCTATTCAGTTTTTGAAATTGAAAATGAAGAATATAAGGAAGTACGAAGAAATTTTGGACTTACTTTAAATTTTAGAGAACTTCTAAGTGAAAATAATGTAGATGTTATTGTTGTAAATAGCATTTCGGACTTCTCTAATTTTGAACAACTATATTCCCTTGTTCATTTTTTCACCTTTATAAAGTTTAATGTAGTATTTGCAAACGAAAGAATCGATACAGGTAAGAAGCAAAGTCTTTTTGAGGTACTTCAGTATGTCCAATCCTCTTATTTAAAAGCAGGATAATAATCCTATTCTATTGTGGAAGGACATATTTTCCTTTATTAAGATTGGTTTCTACATTGAATTCTTTGTTTCACAATATGTTGTATTCCAAAGGAGGAATTATTATGGGATTTGAAAAGTTAAGTTATAAACGAGTAGGGATCGTGAGAATGATTGAAGAAAGAGATTGCTCTGACGAAGTTGCAAAAACTAATGGATTTAATATAGTAGATATCTATAAAGATACTACTGTGGAGGAAAGTAGGGAACAATTCACTGACATATTCTATGATTCAGATCTTCGAATTACTTTTGAAGAAATGATAAAAGAGGAAAAAATTGAAGCAGTTATGTTGGAAAGTATTGAGACATTTGAAACGTTTGATGACTGTATGTGGTGTATTGAGGTATTTAATGAATATTTCAATATTCCGTTGATATTTGCTAGAGAAAGAATTGACACCAGTGAAAAAATCAACATATCGGAAATAGTTTTTCCTTTCCGCTACTATCTCGATAAGATGCGATATCAAATTGAAAAGGAGTTGGAAGAGAAATTGACGGAAACAATTAATCAGTTTTTTGGTAAAGGGAAGTTCATTAATTTAGCAGATGATGACTTGTCTATGTTTGGTGAGATCGTCAAATAAAAAAATTGATCAGTTTGATAGTAAAATTAATATAAGTAGCCAATGGGAAGTGAAGATATGAATAGGGGTTATGAAATGTATCCACTTGAAAAATTAATACCGGAAGGGAATGCTCAAATTGTGGCCAAGTCATAAAAACAAAGGGATTGATTTCAAACCACTGGCCTCAAGGCCAAATCTAGTTCTAAATAAGGTATTAAATGGGACATGTATTACTAGGAAAAAGAGCAGTTATTTTTAAGATGATTGGAGCATGGAAATAGGAGTATAGTAGGTTGATGATGAAAAATTCGGATAAGATTTTTGAAACAATTGATGAAAGGTTAGATTTAACCTATGAAAATGGCTGGGCAAGAAGGGTAAATAGGATGCCTGTGAAAACGAAAAAAATTAAATAGAGGCATAGTTCACTTGGGAAGGTGGTAACAGGCATTTGCCTAATTAACTATGGAGTTTGATAAAGATACTACTCATCTTTTTGAAGATACGGTATCTTTTTGTCTTTAATAAACTACGTCCATACACCGATACCTTAGAACATTCATATTATATAACAAGTTATTTATGGAGGTGCAAAATGGAAAGTTATTCAACTCAAAGTATAATTGTACTTGGAACGGGGATACTTGTCATAGGTGCATTGGTTGTATTTATTGGAGAGTATAGAAAATTGGCTGAAATAAAGCGCTAATTCTTTCTGAAAGTAGGTGAATACTATGTTTGAAAATAAACTGGAGCAATTCTTATATAGGAAATTCAAATTAGTTAGTGACTTTCAGATACATGAAGTAACTTCTTATAGAATATTTTATTTGTCTTCTCTGGTTAATTTGGAAGACCTAAATACGTATATTATGAAACCTTTAGTCCAAGAGGACTTATCCATCGAGAAGTTACCAACTGTTAGTTTGAAACAGGAAACTTCTCTAGATGTGGCGGAAAGTGAACTACTTAGAGGATCAGTCATAGTATCTAATAAGAGTATAAAAAATTTTAGTATTGTGACAATCCCTTCTGACATAGGAAGAGGGATAGAGCCCTCTGAACAAGAATCAACTCTATATACTTCGCAATCAAGTTTCACTGAACAATTAGATCAAAATGTTACGTTAGTACGAAGAATCTTACCAATTTCAGATTTAAAACTAGAATATTTTACAGTTGGCAACCTTACTAAAAGCAAAGTTGCAGTTTTATACCTAGAATCTCTATCGGACCATGATGAAGTAGACATCATAAGGAAGAAGTTAAAGCATTTGAATGTAGATTTTTTAACAAATTCCCCTTTTTTAGGAAGGTTGTTGGGCTCGTCAAATAGCAACTTTCCTGAATTTCAACTTTCAGATCGCCCTGATTTTGTGGGACTCTCCTTATCAAAAGGGAAAATCGTTATTTTAGTTGACCAGAATCCATTTGCCA
>NZ_JBLUOI010000076.1:0-6559 GCF_048059995.1 Metabacillus sp. YM-086
AAAATGTGCACCACCTTTACGAGAAAAAGAAGAGCAGGAGAAGTTAATTACCTTATTAATCAACGGGAAATTCGATATGCTTACCTCTGATCATTCTCCATGTCCTTATGATTTGAAAGATCCTAATGTATATAATTTGTTTGAAGCATGGGGAGGAATTAGTGGTGGGCAATTTACGCTTTTATCTGCAATTGAGCTTGCTACTCGCTATCAAATTCCCTTTGAACAAGTTGCAAAGTGGACAGCACAAGCGCCAGCGGATAGGTTTGGTTTATCTGATAAAGGACAGATCAAGGTTGGTGGAGATGCCGACTTTGCTATTGTTTCTTTCGAAGACTCCTTCACAGTAACAAAAGAGAATTTCTTTGCGAAGCATAAGGAAACCTTGTATATAGGGCATACGTTTCCTTGTAAGATTATTGGGACAATTAATAGAGGTAATATTATCTATGAGAATGGGAACATTCTAGATCAAGAATCTTATGGGGAATGGGTAAAACCTATAAAAGTAGAAGTAAAAACTTCATAAAATATGTAATTTGCAAAGCCTTTTTTTAAAATAATAGAGGTTTTGTTTTTTCTATTATTGAATATGTTTATTAAAAATAAATGAGGGGGCAGTTGAATGAATAAACCAATTGTCGGTTCAAAAACAATGGTCGTAAGTCCGCACTACTTAGCATCTCAAGCGGGAAACACAATCCTTGAAAAAGGAGGAAATGCGTTTGATGCAGCAGTAGCTGTTAGTGCCTGCCTTGCGGTGGTATACCCACATATGACGGGACTTGGTGGTGATTCTTTTTGGCTAACATACAGTAAAAAGGATCAAAAAGTACGTGCATACAATGGAAGTGGACGAACAGGAGTAAATGTAACACGTGAAGTATATGAAGGGAAAAGCTCTATTCCTACTCGAGGTATTGAGAGTGTGATAACAGTGCCTGGTATGGTCGATAGCTGGGATGCTGTATTAAAGGAATATGGGCGACTTTCGTTAGAGCAAGTGTTGCAGCCAGCAATTGAGTATGCTTCTAAAGGGTTTCCATTCTCACTTGACCAGCATGAGAATACAGTCAAAAATGCAGAGATGTTAAAAGAAGATAAAGATACAGCAAATGTGTTTTTACCCACAGGAAAGATCCCTATGGTAAATGAAAGATTCGTACAAGAAAACTTAGCAACAACATTAAAAAAGTTAGCATCATCTGGTAGAGATGAATTTTATAAAGGTGAGCTTGCATATCGGCTTATTTCTAGCTTAAAAGATAAGGGTGGCAAGCTAACGGTTGAGGATTTGGCTCATCATAAAGGAGAATGGACTGAACCACTTACCTCTACATATCGCGGGTATAATATGTATCAAGTTCCTCCAAACTCACAAGGCTTTGTGGGATTAATGGCACTGAATATATTAGAAAATTTTGAACTTACTGCCATTTCCGAAGGATCTTATGAATATTATCATTTATTAGTAGAATCATTGAAAAGAAGTTTTCAAGATCGAAATAAACATTTAACAGATCCTGAGTTTTACTCCGTTCCTATAAAAAGATTATTAAGTAAGGAGTATGGAAAAGAGATGGCAGGTGCCATTCAATTTGAGCGTACTAATGATATAGAAACTCAATCGGTTGGCAGCGACACAGCACATGCAGCTGTTATTGATGAGGAAGGAAATGCCGTTTCCTTTATACAAAGTCTTTATTTTGAATTTGGATCAGGTGTGGTTGCTGGAGATACAGGTGTTGTTATGCAAAATAGGGGCTCGTTTTTCTCGCTTAACCCAAGTGATGTGAATTGCCTGGAGCCGAGAAAAAGAACTTTCCATACTCTTATGCCAGCAATGGCTCTAAGAGATGGTCAGCCAAGGATTCTTTATGGCACACAAGGTGGTGAGGGTCAGCCACAAACTCAAACAGTTATCATTACAAGAATGATTGACTATGGCATGAATCCGCAACAAGCGATAAGTGAACCTAGATTTGTTTGGGGAAGAACGTGGGGACAACAAACTCAAGAGTTGAAAATTGAAGGTCGAGTCAGCATTGATGTGATTGAGGAATTATCAAAAGCTGGACATATTGTTAATAAAGTTGAAGATTTTGCCGGAATTATGGGCCATGCAAATGCAATAGTCATTGATGATCAGGGCTTTGTTCATGGTGGGGTGGACCCTAGGAGCGATGGAGCCGCGATTGGAAGGTAATCTTTAGGAGAGCCCGTTCTTTGGTAGGACGGGTTTTTCAAATGGAAAAAGGCTGGATTTGATGTTACGAGTATTACGAGTAGTTGAAAAGATTTGAGTTAATCACAGTAATAAGCACAAACAAACATGTAAGGTAAAAATAAAGCAAAACTGATTCGGGAATTTGAACACAACTTTTCTACTCTAAAGAAATTTCACCTTCAAATGTTAATAATTTAACTAAATTGCTAACCGTTTGTTTGGTAGAAAAGCATATATATAAATATTTTGAAATATGTATAAAAATGAAGCGATTTATGGTCTTTAGAAGGGAGAAATTAAGTTGTCGTTCTTACATTATAAAAAAGAATATATAAGAGGTGACCTATCTTCTGGACTAGTTGTTGCTGCATTGGTCATTCCACAAGGTATAGCTTATGCATTGATAGCAGGGCTGCCACCTGTTATAGGATTATATACAGCAACCATTCCAGTGCTTATCTATTTATTATTTGGGTCGTCTCCACATGTTTCAATAGGACCTGTTGCGATGGTCTCAATTCTTATTTTCAGTGGGGTGACACCATATGCTGTTGCTGGTACTCCCGAGTTTATCCAGTATGTTGCTATATTGACGATTCTCGTTGGTGTTATTCAGTACCTCTTACACTTATTAAAAGTTGGGGTAATTGTTGAACATGTTCCTCATGGTGTTATTAGTGGTTTCACTTCAGGATGCGCGGTGATCATAGCGATGAATCAAATAAGCACAATCATTAAAATGCCATTGCATGATCGAGGTAATATGATTACTTCCTTAGGATTGATTATAAGTAATCTGAAAGATATTCATGTATTAACAGCCATAATTGGCCTTACCTCAGTCATTGCACTTATGTCATTAAAAAAGTTACTACCAAACTACCCTCAACCAATTATCCTCATACTTATAAGTACAATGATTGCATATGTATTAAATGTTTCAAGCAAAGGTGTAGTGCTTATCGGAGAAATTCCAATGGGGCTTCCTCCATTTGTGTTACCTGAATTAAATTTGGACAAAGTAACTGTGATGTTACCAACTGCTATTGTAATTGCATTTATAGGCTTTATTGAGACGTTCGCTATTGCAAAAGTGATTGCAAAGAAAGAAGGATATTCAATTCGTCCCAATACGGAATTAAAGTCTCTTGGCATTGCGAATCTGATTGGAGGCTTTTTTTCATCAATGCCAGTAGCGGGTGGGTTTTCGAGGTCTGCAGTTAACTATAGCTCAGGAGCAAAGACAAAATTTTCTTCTTTTTTTAGTGCAGCAATTGTTGTAGTTACGTTAGCTTGTTTTACGTCATTGTTTGCATTTATTCCAAAAGCAGTTCTTGCCTCTATCATTTTAGTGTCAGTTATAAAGTTAATCGATGTAAAAGAGGCAATCCACTTACTTAGAACCAATATACTGAATGGAGCTATACTTCTTTTAACTTTCTCAGTAACGATTGTTTCAGGCCCGAAATTTGGACTAGGCATTGGAATTTTCCTCTCTATTTTGTCTGGTATTCGAAAAGTAAATATTTCATATAGTATTCGTTAAACATAATTTTCTTTATGTAAGACTTTTAACCAAGCCATCTTCTTATTATACTAAGACTATATAGACTTAAAGGATGGGTTTTCATTGAAAATAGATCATATTGATAGAAAAATACTTGAATTACTCACGATTAATGGCAGAATGTCTTATTCAGATATAGGAAAAGAACTAGATTTGTCACGGGTATCCGTTCGAGAACGTGTAAATCAATTAATAAACAATGATGTAATTGAAAAGTTCAGTGTTGTAATCAATTCTGAGAAGATGGGCAAAAATGTTTCAGCTTTTTTTGAGGTTGACTGTGAACCGGCTTATTTAGTTGAGGTAGCTGAAACATTGGCGGATAATCCCTGTGTCTCAAGCTGCTATCAAATGACAGGCCCTAGTACACTACATATGCATGTGTTAGTAGATGACTTTGTGGCATTAGAAAAATTTATCAACAATGAATTATATGCACTTGAAGGAATTACTAGAGTGGAAAGTCACATTTTACTTAGACGTTTTAAAAGTCGAAGCGGGATGAAACTATAATAAAATTTGTAAAGAATGACTTTAGAAAGGAACTATCAAAGGTCATTCTTTTTTGTTGAAATTTTTCTGGAAATTGTATAGAAAATTAACTATATATGGTTTATAATCATAAATATCTTCCGTTTGTTAATTCAATATAGAATTATAACTAACAAACGGTAATGGTGATTGCATGAATGGTAAGATCCACCATAAATATCGTAAAGGAACATTTAAATGAAAAAGGGGAGAATAAAATAGCGAGGGGAATTACATTGAAAAATCTCATGTAGAAGGGTGATTACAAATGAAACACCTGCAGCTTTTTTTAGCGTTTTTTCGGGTTGGAATGCTTGGATATGGCGGTGGTCCATCTTCAATACCACTTGTTCATAAAGAGGTGGTTGAAAAGTACAAATGGATGAATGATGATGAATTTGCAGATGTGTTAGCTCTGGGGAATACATTGCCTGGGCCTATTGCTACAAAAATGGCAGGATACATTGGTTATCGAGTCGCGGGAATTTTAGGTTTAATAAATGCAACACTGTCTACGATTCTTCCTACTATTGTGTTAATGATCGTTCTTTTAACAACAATTAGCTCTGTCAAAGATTATCCATGGGTTCAAGGAATGACAGCCGCAGTCGTACCTGTCGTAGGAGTCATGTTAGCTACTCTAACTTGGGACTTCTTTAAGAAATCTCAAAAGTCACTTGGCTGGGTAAAAGCTTTAGCACTTATATGTGGTAGTTTTCTTTTAATGGAGATTCTTGGTTTACACCCTGCCATTTTAATTGGAGGACTTTTGCTTGCGGCGATATTAAAAAGAGATAAAAATCCTGATAAAGATCGGAAGGTTGAAAGGGGGAGTGCTTAGTGCTATATTGGGAGATTTTTCTGGCCTTTTTTATACCAGGGATATTAGGTTACGGAGGTGGTCCAGCATCTATCCCACTTGTTGAAAATGAGGTAGTGGATCGATATGGCTGGATGAATGTAAATGAATTTAGTGAGGTCCTTGCTTTAGGTAATGCTCTTCCAGGTCCAATTGCCACTAAGATGGCTGGTTATATTGGGTACCAACAAGGGGGAGTGTTAGGAAGTCTTGTTGGGATTTTTGCTACAGTTGCTCCTTCATTAATTTTAATGATCGTTTTATTGGGATTTCTATATAAGTATAAGGACTCTCCGAAAGTAAAGAGAATGACAACATTCATTCGCCCTACAATTGCAGTGTTATTAGGGATGATGGCATTTAGCTTTTTCTTTACGTCATATCAAGATACAGGAATATATCAATCGCTTTTTCTAGTAGTGATAAGCTTTTTATTATTAGAAAAGGTGAAAGTGCACCCTGCATTAGTGATCGTTGGTGCGATGGGGTATGGAGCTGTTTTTCTAGGGTGAAATACTGTAGCCCAGTAAGTGGGGTGCAGTAAATTCTATAGTACTTTAATGAACATTAATTAAAGTATTTCCTCATTCAAAATACTTACCTCTGACACAGCAGATTTATCTCCATATAGATATGTTAGATGATTTTCACCCCATGCACATTAAGAGTCTAAATGTGTTCTAGGTACCCCCGTCTTTTGAAGGCGGGGGTTTCATTTCTACTATCTTATATTGATTTCTCCGGAAAAGGTGAAAAGTGCAAAAATGTGTCTGGATACTGAAGAATCGGGACGTGAAAAGGTACTAAGAGCGAAAATGTGTCTCGATAGCTGAGGAATCGGGACGCGAAAAGGTGCAAGGAGCAAATATGTGTCTGGATACCGGAAGAATCAGGATAAGCAAGGATCCAAAAAGCAAATTTGTGTCTGGATACTGGAAGAATCGGGACAAGAAGTGGTGCAAGGAGCAGATATGTGTCTGGATACTGGAAGATTCGGGACAAGAAAAAGTGCAAAGAGTAAATTTGTGTCTCGATACAAGAGGAATCGAGACAAGCGAGGGTGCAAAGAGCAAATATGTGTCTGGATACCAGGAGAATCGGGACAAGAAAAGGTGCAAGGAGCAAATATGTGTCTGGATACCGGAAGAATCGGGACAAGCAAGAATCCAAAAAGCAAATTTATGTCTGGATACTGGAAGAATCGGGACAAGCAAGGGTGCAAAGAGCAAATATGTGTCTCGATACCAGGAGAATCGGGACAAGCGAGGGTCCAAAGCGCAAATTTATGTCTGGATACTGGAAGAATCGGGACAAGCAAGGGTGCAAAGAGCAAATATGTGTCTGGATACTGGAAGAATTGGGACAAGAAAAGGGG
>NZ_JBLUOI010000076.1:6654-23379 GCF_048059995.1 Metabacillus sp. YM-086
ATACTGGAAGAATCGGGACAAGCAAGGGTGCAAAGAGCAAATATGTGTCTGGATACTGGAAGAATTGGGACAAGAAAAGGTGAAAGGAGCAAATATGTGTCTGGATACCGGAAGAATCGGGACAAGCAAGGGTGCAAAATGCAAATATGTGTCTGGATACTGGAAGAATCGGGACAAGAAAAAGTGCAAAGAGCAAATATGTGTCTGGATACCAGGAGAATCGGGACAAGCGAGGGTGCAAAGAGCAAATATGTGTCTCGATACCGGAAAAATTGGACAAGAATTTGTTATAGGTGTTGCAACAGGTATGGAAAAAGTAGAAAGTGTTATAGGAGCACTTAATAGTCACTATCTTGATGTGATTATCATTGATGAGTCAACAGCAGCGGCGGTATTAGAAAGAGTAACTAAATAAAACGATCATCATGTTAATCGTAACAAAAAAAGCTTCAATTCCTTTAAAAAGGAACTGAAGCTTTTTTTATTCCCTAATTAACGGAAGGGTGCAACAGCGAAATGCCCCACCTGATTTTATAATCTCAGTAATATCAACCTCTATAACATGAAAACCTCGTTCCCGAAGCTTCTGATTCACATCTTTATTGATAGGTAAACTCAATACTCGCTTTTCTCCTATCGATAAAACATTAGTACCTAAAGTTGCTTGTTCTTCCTCATTTACCTCTATTAAGTTATAGCGAGATGATAGCAATTCTACCTTGTTCTTTTCTATTTCGTTAGGGAAAATTAAAGCATCTTCCGGTGATAAGATATTAAAAACACAATCTAAGTGAAGATACTTATCTGTAAATGGAACTTCAATAACGTCAAAAGTAGGTAACAGGCTTTGTAAATGTGAAATAGCATTTTCGTTTGTTCGATTACTCACACCAACGTAAATTGTGTTTTGATCAATAAAAACATCGCCACCTTCGATTTTATCTCCAATCAAATTTGTGTATGTAACTTGCTCCTTTTCTAGGTAATCGATAAATGTTGTTTCTTCACCTCTTCTCACATCATGAGCCATGTCTGCCGCAAAAACTTGATGACCTAGTACAAATCCAATATCACGGGTGAAAACCTGTTCAGGAAAGTCTTTTTTAGGGGGAAGTAGAATCACTTCCACATCATTTTCTTTTAATGTCTTGACTAAGTCTTTATGTTGCTTTTGAGCTAGCTTTGTGTCGATATTCTCTTCTAAAAACCTTTTTTGGATTTCATTAATTGGTTCTTTAATTGTCATAAAATCTGGTGAACATAAAACCACCTTTTTTAGGGTGTCATATTCAGATTGACAAGAGCATTTTATGTAATCAAGATTTTCCATGTTCTCCTCCTCATTTTCATTCTTAATGTGTAATATTCCCTAACTCAGAAAATTATTAAACGTCTGCGTTTTAATTGAGCTTAGAAAAAATAATAATTTTTTGTTGTACAAATAAAAAATCTATGATATATTTCTTTATGCAAGGTTAGTGCAAACGATTTCGCAAACTGTTGCACAATATTTCATAGATAAATTCTCTTGATAACCTCATTATTCGTTATGGAATAATAGATTAAGAGGTTGCAAGTAAGAAACTCTATGTTTTTTTTAAAATGTTTGTGCAAACGTTTCCTCACCTAAAACAGCGCAGTAGCGCAAATAAATAAAACGGGGGTAAAAACAATGGGAAGTAAAAAAGTATTTTTAAGCTTTTTCTCGATTCTATTTCTTGTAAGCGTTGTATTAGCTGGTTGTTCCGGCAGTGACTCTTCTTCTGGAAATGAAGGATCAGGTTCTGAAGGAGATCAAGTAACTCTAGATATTTTCCAATTCAAAGTAGAATTCAAGGATCAGTTTGAAGCAGTAGCAGAGCAATACCAAGAAGCTAATCCAGGGGTGAAAATTAATATCCAAACTGTAGGTGGCGGAGAAGATTATGGTGCAGCGTTAAGATCTAAATTTGCATCTGGTGACGAGCCTGCAATTTTCAATATTGGTGGTCCTACTGACGTAATTGACTGGGAAGATAGCTTAGCTGATTTAACTGATTCTGCTGCAGCTGGTGCGGCACTTGAAGGTACACTTGACGGTGTAACAAAAGATGATCAAGTACTAGGCTTACCATTCAACCAAGAAGGTTATGGTCTAATTTATAACACTGAAATTTTTGAAAAAGCAGGAATTAACCCAGCAGATATTAAAGATATGGCTTCTTTAGAAGCAGCTGTTAAAACTTTAGATGAAAAGAAATCAGACCTAGGTTTAGAAGCAGTATTTGCGTTACCTGCAAAAGAAACTTGGGTAACAGGTTTACACTTATCAAACGCATTTATTTCTCCAGAATTTGATGGAAACGTAACAAGTGCATTTGAATCAAAAACAGTTGATTTTAAATATGGCGATGCAATGAAAAACTTTATTGATCTTCAAAATAAACACTCGGTTCAACCTGTTGTAAGTCTTGATTATTCTCAACAAGTGGAAGAATTATTCTCTACTGGAAAAGTAGCGATGATTCAACAAGGTAACTGGGTATATGGTTCAATTGCTGGAATTGACGAAGAGCTAGCAAACAACAAGGTTGGGATCTTACCTATCCCTGTTCCAGGATACAAAGAAGATGCGATTCCAGTAGGAGTTCCAATGTACTGGGCTGTAAACAAGAACAAAGATGAAAAAGTAATCGAAGAAGCTACAAAATTCCTAGATTGGTTATATACATCTGACGAAGGTAAAGAAGTTGTACTAAATGATTTCAAATTTGTTCCAGCTTATGAAGGCTACGATGCTTCAAAAATTACAGATCCACTTTCAAAACAAGTCTATGAGTATGCAGAAGCAGGAAAAACAATTGGATGGGTATTTATGGGTTATCCAGCAAACTGGGGTCAAAATGAGCTTGGTGCTAATATCCAAAAATATTTAGCTGAAGAAGCTACTTGGGAAGAGATTGTTGAAGATTCAAAAGCAGCTTGGGCAGAATCTAAAGAATAAGGTGGAGATGGATAAAGCAAAGTAGCAGATTGTTGCTACTTTGTTTTATTAGTCCATATAAGGAGTGGCTTTGTTATAAGCTGCTCCATAAACAAAGGTGCTTATAACCTTCGTTTATGGAGCGACTTATAGATTGAGCGCTTGACTACTACATTAAAAAAGCAAAAAAGTGTTGGAGGGATTCACATGATGCGTACTCGGGATCTATCATATTGGTTGTTCTTAGCACCTGTCCTGTTTGCATTGGCAATGGTTATTATCATACCTTTAATAATTGGTGTTTATTATTCATTTACGGATTGGAACGGAATTAAGATTGGTTCATTTGTTGGACTTGAAAATTATATTGATGCTTTTAAGGATGAAGAATTTCTAGCATCACTTTGGTTCACAACAAAGTTTTCCGTTGTATCTGTTTTATTAACAAATGCTATTGGATTAGGTTTAGCGTTAATTGTAACGACAAAAATTAAATCAAGTAAATTCTTAAGAACTATTTTCTTTATGCCTAACTTAATTGGTGGATTAATTTTAGGTTTTATCTGGCAGTTTATTTTCATTAAGGTTTTTGCGGGAATTGGAGATGTATTAGGTATCGAGTCATTAAAAGGCTGGTTATCAACGACAGAAACTGGATTCTGGGGATTAGTCATTTTAATGAGCTGGCAAATGTCAGGGTATATCATGATTATTTATATTGCTTACTTAGAGGGGCTGCCAAGTGAGCTACTTGAGGCTTCTGAGATTGATGGAGCAGGACCTTTCCAACGATTCAGATATATTATTTTCCCACTTGTTGCACCAGCATTTACAGTAAGTATGTTCTTAACTCTATCAAACTCGTTTAAGCTATACGATCAGAACTTATCCTTAACAAGTGGTGGACCGTATAATTCAACACAAATGGTTGCGATGGAAATTTTTAAAACAGCTTTTGGTGAAAGAGATATGGCTTACGCTCAAGCAAAAGCAGTTGTCTTCTTTATTATTGTTGCCGTCATCTCATTAACTCAGGTGTATATGAACAAGAAGAAGGAGGTTGAAGTATAATGAGAAGTAAATATCAATTTCCTGTTGAAATCTTGGGTGTTGTTTTAGGGATTATCTGGTTAGCACCTTTTTACTTAATGATTGTTAACTCGTTAAAAACAAAGAGAGAAATCTTTACTGATGTATTGAAGTTACCTGAAGAGTTTACACTTGCTAACTATTTTCAAGCCTTTGAAGAGCTTGACTTTATTCAAACATTTTTCAACTCTTTACTTATTACAGTAATTAGTGTTGCGATTATCATTATTTTTTCATCAATGGCGGCCTATGCACTTTCAAGAAATAAGAGCAAAACAAGTACCATTCTTTTTATGCTATTTGTAGCGGCAATGTTAATTCCTTTCCAGTCAGTAATGATTCCGCTTGTTACTGTATTTGGACAAATTGAAATGCTAAACAGAGTTGGATTAATCTTCATGTACTTAGGTTTTGGTAGCAGTTTATCGATTTTCTTATTCCACGGTTCATTAAATGGAATTTCTAAATCATTGGATGAAGCTGCAACAATTGATGGATGCAATAAGTTCCAGGTTTTCTGGTACATCATTTTCCCAATATTGAAGCCTATCACTGTAACAGTCGCAATTCTAAATATCATTTACATTTGGAATGATTATCTATTGCCTTCATTAGTTATAAATCAAGAAGGACTTCAAACAATACCATTAAAAATGTTCTTCTTCTTTGGTGAATATACAAAGCAATGGCACTTAGCTCTTGCAGGCTTAACAATTGCGATTATTCCTGTTATTATCGTGTATTTCTTTGCACAACGTGAAATTATTAAAGGAATTTCTGAAGGTGCAGTAAAATAATTGAAGTGAAAGTAGAAAAGCGTTTCCATTATCCTTCTCGACGTATTATGATAGAAATAAGAATTGGTGTTTCTAACACCTGCAATTAGTAAGGAGGCAGCAATGATCGTAACAATTAAAGATGTTGCAAAACGAGCGAATGTAGCTCCTTCAACTGTGTCGAGGGTTATTGCAAACAGTCCTCGTATTAGTGAGCAAACTAAAAAACGAGTTCGAGAAGTGATGGAGGAATTAGGATATCATCCAAATTTTCAGGCGCGCAGCTTAGTTGCAAAAAGTACTCAAACAATCGGCGTGGTTATGCCAAACTCAGCGTATTATGCCTTTCAAAATCCCTTTTTCCCAGAAGTATTAAGAGGGATTAGTACAAGCGCACATGAAAATAAATATGGAATTTATTTGTCTACAGGATCAGATGAAAACGAAATCTTTAATGAAGTTGTATCGATGGTCCAAGGTAGACGTGTTGATGGCATTGTCCTTCTATATTCAAGAATTAACGATAAAACAATGAAATTTTTACATGACTCAAATTTCCCTTTTGTTGTTGTGGGTAGACCTTATGAAAATGAGGAAAGAATTTCATTTGTTGATAACGATAATATTTATATAACAAAACAAGTAACAAAATATTTAATTGAACTTGGACACCGTCATATTGCATTTGTTGGAGGTAGTCTCCATTTTGTCGTAACCATTGATCGTTTAAATGGATACAAGTTGGCGCTAGAGGAAGCTGATATTCCGTTTAATGAAGAATATATGGTTCACGAAGAATATATTAAGGAAAACGGAAGAGAAGCGATTAGGCTTCTGATGTCCTTAGAATCTCCACCAACAGCACTTGTGACCCAAGATGATTTAATTGCATATGAAATGATTAGTCATTTAGAGGATATGAATGTAAGTGTTCCAAATGATATCTCTATAATAAGCTTTAACAATTTAATGCTTTCTGAGCATTCAAAACCGCCTTTAACTTCAGTTGATATTTGCATTTATCAACTAGGCCTAGAAGCAACAAATTGTTTAATTGAGAAAATAAACAAACCAGATTCTTTGCCGAAAAGAATTACAATTCCTACTAAATTTATTGAACGTAAATCATGTAAAAAAAAGAAATAAGCTTTTAGTAAAAAGGATAATTGATCGCAATGTATTGAAATGTGTACATACATTTGATCATTTGTCCTTTTCTTTTATACATGATCAGTTCTGCATACACATAATATTTAATGTGTATGCCTCAAGATAATGGAGAAAAAACTAGGAAAATGAACAGTACAGAAAACTATGAGCCTAAAATTAATTCGCATAAGAGAGGAAGTAACATGAACAAGATATGGTGGAAAGAAGCGGTTGCCTACCAGGTGTATCCTAGAAGCTTTATGGATTCAAATGGTGATGGAATTGGTGATCTTCAAGGAATGATTTCAAAATTAGATTATATTAAAGATTTAGGAATAGATGTTATATGGATTTGCCCAATGTATAAATCGCCTAATGATGATAATGGCTATGATATTAGTGATTACCAAGACATTATGGAAGACTTCGGAACGATGGATGACTTTGATCAGTTGTTAAAAGAAGTTCATAGCCGAGGGATGAAATTAATAATCGATTTAGTTATTAACCACACAAGTGATGAGCATCCTTGGTTTATTGAATCACGCACATCTAAAAATAGTGAAAAACGTGATTGGTATATTTGGAGAGATGGTGTAGGCGGAAAAGAGCCGAATAACTGGGAGAGTATTTTTAGTGGTTCAGCATGGGAATATGATGAAAAAACAGAGCAATATTATATGCATATTTTTTCAACAAAACAACCGGACTTAAACTGGAGAAATCCTGAAGTTCGTCATGCCCTATACGATATGGTCAACTGGTGGCTTGATAAAGGAATAGATGGTTTCCGTGTTGATGCAATTAGTCATATTAATAAAGAAGAAGGATTAAAGGATATGCCAAATCCAGAAGGACTAAAGTATGTTCCTTCTTTTGATAAGCATATGAACGTTAAAGGCATCCATACCTACCTGCAAGAATTAAAAGAAGAAACGTTTTCGAAATATGACATCATGACTGTTGGTGAAGCAAATGGAGTCAAAGTCGAAGATCACGAAGATTTAGATCAATGGGTTGGAACGGAAAATGGTAAATTCAATATGGTGTTTCAATTTGAGCATTTATCATTATGGAACGCAACAAAAGAAAATAGCTTAGATATTTTAGGGTTAAAAAACGTTCTAACAAAGTGGCAAAAAACTCTCGAAAATAACGGATGGAATGCTCTTTTTATAGAAAATCATGACCAGCCACGCCGTGTTTCAACTTGGGGAAATGATAAGGAATACTGGTATGAGAGCGCTACGGCACTTGGTGCTATGTACTTCCTCATGCAGGGAACTCCTTTTATTTATCAAGGACAAGAAATTGGGATGACAAATGTGAAGTTCAACTCGATTGAGGAATATAACGATGTAGCCGATCGAAATATGTACCGAATTAAGCGTGAAGAAGGCGTTCCGCATGAAGAGATCATGGAAGTAATCTGGTCATCCAGTCGTGATAACTCAAGAACCCCGATGCAATGGTCCTCCGAGCAAAATGCAGGCTTTACAACAGGAACACCATGGCTTGGTGTAAATGAAAACTACCGTCATATTAATGTTGAAGTACAACAACAAGACGAAGGATCTGTTCTACATTTTTATAAGAAAATGATCAAGATTAAAAAGGAAAATGATGTGTTTACGTATGGAGCATATGATTTAATCTTAAAAGATCATTCTCAAATTTTTGCTTACACCCGAACGCTAGAGAATGAAAAAGTTGTTATTCTCACAAACCTTACGGGAGACTCAGCAACTTGGGAAGAAGATCTAGAATTTAATGTTGAATCAAATCAATTGCTTCTTTCCAATTATGAAGTGAAGCAACATCAAGCAATATCAAAATTTGAACTAAGACCTTATGAAACAAGGGTTTATTGGGTTTAATGTTTAATGAAGGCATATTACTTTTAGTGATATGCCTTTTTCAATCCATTTAGTAAATTATGGTTGTAAAACTAATGGAGTTAGTTTATCATAAAACTAATAATGTTAGTTTTAATGCTAATTTAGTAAGGGAGAGGGATCGTAATGAAGGTAACAAAGATAGGGAATGTTTATCAATTAACGTTTTTACCAGGCTTCTTTCCGGTAAACTGCTATGTGATTGAAGAAGGTTCAAGCCTTACACTAATAGATACAGGGCTTCCTAATAGTTATAAAGGGATTGTTAAGATAATTAATACCATCGGTAAGCCACTTAAAAATATTATGCTAACACATGCTCACGGAGATCATGTTGGCTCCTTAGTTGAATTGAAAAATCAATTTCCAGACATACCTATTTCTGTTTCAGAACGTGACAGCCGATTATTAAGAGGTGACACATCTATAGATAAAGATGAGCCGCAAGCTCCTATAAAAGGTGGTATTCCAAAGGATATTAATTTAGTTCCTGAACAGCTTTTAAAGGAAGGAGATCAAATTGGCTCCTTAGTTGTTATTACAACACCTGGGCACACACCTGGCTCTATTTCCTTTTTTTATACGCGTGATCAAGCAGTTATTGCGGGAGATGCCCTTCAAACTAGAGGAGGAATTGCAGTAAGTGGTCAGATACGTCCGTTTTTTCCGTTTCCTGCAATGGCTACATGGCACAAAGAAACAGCTCTTGAAAGTGTGAAAAAGATTAAAGCATTACAGCCACGTTTACTTGCCGTAGGTCACGGTGAAATGATTGAAAATCCAGCAGAATCTATCCAGCTTGCTATTGATCAAGCAGAAAAGAAATTAGTAACAGATTAAGAAAGAATGGAAAGGTAGAGATGCACGAATGCCTAGAATGGGACTTGACTTACAAACAATTTTACAAGCTGCAGCAGAAATAGCAGATGAACAAGGAATAGAGGCCGTTACGCTAGCAACATTGGCTAAAAAACTTAATGTTCGTTCTCCGTCCTTATATAATCATATCGAAGGGTTAACAGGACTTCGAAAAAAATTAGCTGTTCATGGTATGGAGTTACTCTATAACAAGCTAGCCGAAGCTGCAATTGGGCGGTCACAGGATGATGCTGTTCATAGTGTGGCCGATGCATATATTGCATTTGCACGTAAACACCCAGGACTTTATGAATTAACATTAAATGCATCAGATCCAGATGACCAGGACATTCAATTAGCAGGGAAACGAATTGTTGACTTAACCGTTCAAGTATTAAATGGGTATGGACTTGAAAATGATGAAGTCATCCATGCTGTACGAGGTATTCGTAGTATATTACACGGCTTCTCCTCACTCGAACATAAGGGTGGATTCGGTTTACCTCTTGATCTTGATCATAGTCTTCATTTATTAATTGATAGTTTTTTAGCTGGTATTCATAAAATGAAAAACGGGGGATAAGTTGTTAGAGATGGCAAAAAGTAAAATCATAATCGAAGATAAGAGTCCGAAAAAGAAATCGTAGATAAATTTGAGTAATCGAAGATAAAAGCTTAAAAATCGTAGATAAATTTGAATAATCGAAGATAAAAGTTTAATAATCGAAGATAAACTTCCAAAAATCGAAGATAAACATGATGTTCATCATTTTTTCAATAGTCTTAAAGTGAAAATTCAAACCGAAACTTCCTCTTGAGCCTCAAATCATACCTTGTGCAAGGTGACAAAGGTCTGTGATAACATAAAAGCAATCAAAAAGTGAATAGTAGTAGTATTCTAATATTCACTCTCGAGGGGAAGTTAGTAAATAATGAAGCAACAGCATGATTTTACGAACGGAAATATTGTTAAACAAGTATGGATTTTTTCACTTCCAATTATGCTGACAAACTTATTGCAGGTTTCTTATCAATTTATCGACAGCTTATGGGTGGGAAATTTACTCGGTGCCACTGCATTAGGTGCGATTGCTGTTTCGGGCACAGTCATTTTTACGATTTTATCGTTTATTATCGGCATAAATAATGCTACATTGACCATTCTTTCTCAACAAAAAGGGAAGCAAAATGAAGCAGGATTAAAAAACTATATTAATGCCTTTATCGTTGTCTTGACAGCTATGGCGGCTTTGTTGGGTACAATCGGCTTCATTCTATCTGAAAAGATTTTAACATGGCTTTCGACACCACCGGCAATGATTCCGGAAGCAACTGCTTATCTCCAAATTAATTTTATTGGAATACTTTTTCTGTTTGGTTATAACTTTATTAGCACCGTTTTAAGAGCATTAGGAGATAGTAAAACACCGATTCGATATGTCATGATTGCTGTGATATTAAATGCAGTGTTAGATCCGCTTTTCTTGTATGTGTTTGATATGGGAATTGAGGGAGCTGCGTATGCAACGATTTTATCTCAGGGGATTTCATTTATATATGGTGTTTTTGACGCAATAAAAAGAGGATTAGTTCCGTTTATTTTTCCTAAGTTGCCTACAGCTGATGAAGTGGCAACGATTATGAAGCTAGGGTTACCTTCAGGATTGCAAATGACTGTCATATCAGCGGGTGTGATGGCAATCATGAGTGTTGTTAACTCATTTGGAAGTGATGTTGTAGCAGGCTTTGGTGCTGCACAACGGTTAGACAGTGTGATTATGCTGCCGGCAATGGCACTTGGAACAGCTGTAAACAGTATGACAGGTCAAAATATTGGGGCCAAGAAATGGAGCCGTGTTCACGATATAGCAAAATATGGTGTTTTATTTAATTTGTTTATTATGATTGCGATCAGTACAATCGTATTTGTTTGTGCAGAAATGGCAGTTAGACTTTTTATCGATGAACAAGATGCTTTACAATTCGGAAAAGAATATTTACGTATCATTGCCTTTTTCTACCCATTTTTAGGTATTAATTTTATCCTAAATGGCATTGTGAGGGCTGCAGGCGCCATGTTCCAGGTACTTGTATTAAATATAATTTCCTTTTGGATACTACGATACCCGCTTTCATATCTTTGCTCCTTATGGCTGGGTGACAAGGGAATTGCCGTTGGAATGGGGCTTAGCTTTGTGATAAGCAGTGTGATTGCTTTTGGATATTATAAGTTTGGGAAATGGAATAAAATTGAACTGGAGCCTTCAAGAGCAGCTCATAAATAATTCATCTTAATCTTGACACCACGAAAAATACTCGGCATAATAAATTAAAATAAAATGGAACGTTATAAAAAGAGGACCAGTATGCGGGGACTTATCAATTCAGAGAGTGAAGTTTAGTAGCTGAAAGACTTCATATTGAAAAGCCGCAGAACCTACCTCTTGAGTCCTGTGCAAACATAGGCGCATCCCTAGCGTTATAGGGTTAAGTGGGATGTTGAAAAAACATCCAATCAAGGTGGTACCACGGAAGCAAAGCTCCTTTCGTCCTTATTATATAGGGATGATTGGGGCTTTTTTGTACGATCATAAAGTATAAAAATTTTCTGTGCGATAATGCTTTCGTCATTAGGAATTGGTGATAAGCTAAGTTTTTCTAATTGAACGAAGAGAAGTGGAGGAGAAGAACATGGAAAAAAAGCGAATTGTTGTCAAAATCGGAAGCAGCTCTTTGACAAACTCAAAGGGGCAAATTGATCACGAAAAGTTTACTGATCATGTTCAAGCTGTCGCAGCATTACGTGAGGAAGGGCATGAGGTATTATTAGTTTCATCAGGTGCAGTTGCAGCCGGCTTTGCTCGTTTAGGTTACCCAACTCGTCCGTCCACGTTAAAGGGAAAACAAGCTGCTGCAGCTGTAGGCCAAAGTTTGCTTGTTCAATCTTATATTGAGCAATTTAGTCAATTTAACATTGTTCCAGCCCAAATTCTTCTTACTCGAAAAGATTTCTCAAAACAAGAGCGTTATAAAAATGCCTATGCAACTTTAACAGAGTTGTTAGAACGAGGTATATTACCGATCATTAATGAAAATGATACGGTTTCAGTTGAGGAGCTTACCTTTGGTGACAATGATATGCTTTCCGCACTCGTTAGCGGGTTAATCCATGCAGATCAGCTCATTATCTTAACTGATATTAACGGACTGTATGATGCAAACCCTACTAAACATCCTGATGCCAAAAGAATAGACTTTTTATCAGAAGTAACTGATGAGATGCTTAGTGCTGCAGGTGGCTCAGGTTCTAAAGTGGGCACAGGTGGAATGAAATCAAAACTAATGGCAGCCAAAACAGCGATATCACTTGGTGTTCAGGTATTTATTGGATTAGGTAAAGGGAAAACCAAGCTTGTAGATATTATCGACGGACAAGGAAATGGTACTTACATTGGTAAGGATGGATTGCAATCGATTAATAACAGTCGTCAATGGATCGCTTTCCATTCTGAAATATCCGGTACCATTTATGTTGATAAAGGTGCTGAGGATGCCTTGCTTTATAAAGGAAAAAGTCTTCTCCCTGCAGGTATTTACGATATTAAAGGGACTTTTCAAAAAAATGAAGTTGTTGAAGTAGTCGGCCCAAATGGCTTACTTGGTAAGGGAGAGGTTCTTTTTTCATCAGGTGAGTTAAAAGCAGCAATGGGAAAAAGAAGTGAGGAACTAAGTAAAGATGTATTATCTTCTATTGTAGTTATTCACAGAAATAAATGGGTAAAAGCATAGGGAGGTTGTAAAAATGGGTGAGGTTTTAGTGAAGGGGAAAGCGGCAAAGGAAGCTAGCTTTGCATTGGTTGATATTTCAACAGAGGAAAAAAATGAAGCATTATCTAAAATTGCCGATCAACTAATTTTAGATCAAGGTTTTATTATTGAAGAAAATAAGAAAGATCTTGAAGCAGGGAAGCAAAATGGATTAAATGATAGTGTGTTAGATAGAATTATGTTGAATGAAAAACGAATCGGTGATATGGCTGAGGCAATTCGTTTATTAATTGAGCTGAAAGATCCGGTTGGCGAAACGATTGAAACAATTGAAAAAGAAAACGGTCTGCGTATAAAGAAAAATCGAGTACCAATTGGTGTGATTGGGATGATTTATGAAGCAAGACCAAATGTAACTGTTGATGCAGCTACGTTGACATTGAAAACAGGGAATGCAGTCATTTTACGAGGCAGCTCTTCAGCTAGCTTTTCAAATCAAGCCTTAATGAAATCAATTCATAAAGCGCTTGAAAAAAGTAATGTTCCAATTAATGCGATACAACTTATTGAAGACACAAGTAGAGAAACAGCAAAAGAGCTTTTTCATCTTAAAGAATATTTAGATGTTCTTATTCCACGTGGAGGAAAAAATCTAATTGATACAGTCGTGAGAGAAGCAACCGTACCTGTATTAGAAACAGGCGCTGGAAACTGTCATGTGTTTATCGATGAAACTGCTGATTATCAAATGGCTGAAAACATTGTAGTGAATGGTAAAACTCAACGTCCGTCTGTATGTAATGCAATCGAAACAATCTTAATAGAAGAAAAGTGGTTTGAACAGTACGGGAAAAATCTTTTAGAAAAGTTGGCTGAGCTTGAGGTTGAAATTTATGGGGATGAGGCTGTTCAAAGTGCCTTTACCTCTGCGAAACTAGCTACAGAAGAAGACTGGTATACAGAATATCTTGCATTATCAGTAAGTGTGAAGGTTATAAAAAATGTGGACGAGGCGATTTCTCATATTAATAAATATGGAACAAATCATTCAGAAGCAATTGTGACAAAAAAACAGGAAAATGCAACAAAGTTTCTTAATAGAGTGGATGCTGCAGCTGTTTACCATAACGCTTCAACACGTTTTACAGACGGATCTGAATTTGGTTATGGTGCAGAAATTGGAATCAGTACTCAAAAATTACATGCCAGAGGCCCTATGGGGTTACAAGCATTAACATCTAGTAAGTTTTTTGTTTATGGTACAGGTCAGGTTCGGAATTAATAGAGCAAGAGGGTGCCTGAAAAAATGGCACCTCTTTTGCTGTTATTTTGTATATTTAAAAAATCCTTCTCCCGTCTCAACACCAAGTTTACCTTTATCAATATATTCTTCTTTTAGGTGTTTAGCGAGCTTTGTATATTGCTCACTGCCAGTAGCCTCAGCTTTTCCTTGTGCAATATTATATGCCGTTTTAATTCCAACAACATCTAAAATAGCAAATGGTCCTTTTGGTGAACCAGTTGCGACCATCCATGTTTTATCAATTGTTTCTGGATCTGCCACTTCATTTACTAGCAGCATCTGAGCAGCCTCCAACAATGGCACTAGTAACGAATTCAGTATATAGCCTGGTTGTTCTTTATGTAGTGGTAAAGCAACCATTTCAATTGCTTCTGCAAATTCAATCACTTGTTGAAATACATTCATATCCGTGCCTGGATGTTTCATAATTTCTGCCGTGTTGTTTATCCAAATCTCATTAGCAAAATGTAAAGCCAAGAATTTTTCAGGTCGCCCAGTTGCTTCAGCAAACATACTTGGCAAAAGTGTGGAAGAATTTGTTGCAAAAATTGTTTTTTCAGGAGCCACTTTTCCTAGTTCTTTGTAAAAGTCATTTTTAATTTGCACAACTTCAGGTATGGCTTCAATAACTAAATCTGCATTTGCCACAGCTGTAGATAAATTAGAGCTAAACGAAATTCGGTCAAAAGCAACATTCACTTCTTCCTTAGATGCTCCTAAATCTTCTTGGTAACGTTGTGTTAATTTTAGTATTCTTTCTTTGGCTTGTTGAGTCGCCTCATCATTAATGTCATAAACAAATACCTGAAAACCTTTATATGCTGTTTGATAAGCAATTTGACTTCCTAAAACTCCACCACCAGCAACTGTAATATGTTTGAAGTTCATCTTACTCCTCCTTTTTTCTAATACAATAGTCTATATATAGTATAAACAAAACTTGAAATAGGATGATATATTTGAGCAGTTTGTTCGCTGGGTGTATACTAAGCAAATAACTCAATTGCATGAGGGGGAACAGTATGGAATTCAAGCCAAAAGCCATTTTCTTAGACATGGATGGGACCATTTTAAACCATCAAAACTTTGTGAGTGTTAATACAAAGGAAATCATTGATAAGATAAGAAAAAAGGGGATTTATGTTTTCATTGCAACAGGAAGAGCTGTTGATGAAATAGAAAGAGTCGTACCGGAAGGATTTGAAGTAGATGGGGTTGTTACATCTAATGGAATGTCAGGATATGTAGGTGAAGAATCTCTTTTTGAACATTCACTTGAGCGTAAATTAGTTGAAAAAATTATAGAAAGAGCAAGAGATCATAAAATATATTATGAGCTTTTTCCGTATGGGTCTTCTCGTGTAACATTAAAGCAAGATCAAGAGTATGTTGAAGCTGAGATTAGTGGGGATAAACCTGAAAGTGTTGGAATTAATGAGTGGCTTTCAAGGCAACAAGCGATTAAAGAAGAAATTGAATGGGCAGAAAAGGTAGAGGGTGAAAAGTTCTCTAAATTTTATTTTTTTGCTAAATCAAAAGAGAATATTAATAAGTGGAAAGATGAGCTTGATGAAATTAAAAAAGACATAAATTTCACTACATCTATTTCATCTCATCATAATGTTGAGGTCATGGTCGCAAATGTAAACAAAGCAACTGGCATTCAACAAATGTTAGAGAAATTTGGTGTGACAGTTGATGAAACTCTTGCAATCGGTGATAGTGACAATGACATACCTATGTTAAAGTTAGTAAAATATCCAGTTGCAATGAAAAATGCATCAGATCACATTAAAGAGCTAGCTGTAGAGATAACTGAATACACTTGTGATGAAGATGGGGTATATCACTATCTAAAATCTAAATTCGAATGAAACAGTTATAGACGCATTTTTAGAATTGAAATGCGTCTATTTTACAAACATAAAAGGAGATAGATATTATGTCAGGGACAATAAGAGAACATATAAAACCGGGTATAAAAGTGAATGTCGTACAAAAGCAAGATCAGCGTACAGGCAAATTAACTGAAGGAGTTGTTGCGAAAATTTTAACAAACTCTTCATCTCATCCACATGGTATCAAAGTTATGCTTCAAAGTGGAATTGTTGGTCGAGTAAAAGAAATAATTGATTGATACATTGAGTTAAATTTTATAGTGATTATCTTTGAGTGAAGATATTTCCTAGCTTTGTAAAAGTGTAAAAAATTGTAATTTGTGATTAACCTCAAGATGTTAGACAATTTGCTCAAGTATGTTTAGAGCATTTTTCAAATCTTTATGATTTAGTGATTGAAACAGCATAAAATGATTCGAAATGGATGGAGAAGCCACCCAATGTTATTAATAGAAGAATTAATGAATAAAGATTGATCAAAAAAAGTCCTCCTTGTTAATAACTGGGAAGACTTTTTTTAATATAATTTTAACGGATGTTCACTACTCAGAAGCAGAATTGAATTGGTTTCGGTAGAGAAGCTTTTCGTAAAGTACCTGAAATCCATACATAAAAATAGATTTCGCTAAAAATAAAAGAGAAAGCTGGAATTTTGTAAGTCTTACAAGAGACACATATCCAATTTTTTTAAACCAAGATATTGCAATGTAAGTAAAAATAGAGTCGATGATGATATTAATAAAGATATATAAGTTGAATTTTCCAAAAGTGTATTTAAAAACCCATAATGAGCCTATAAAGAAAGGTCCAATTATTAATGGTAGCTCAGCTAAAACATTAGGCTTTATTGAAAACGGAAACCACCACCATTTTCTCTTTTGAGCTAAAGAGCCTTCTGCTATCAGGTATAAGCACATAAATAGTGAACCTGGCAGAAATCGTTTAAATGTTTTTTTATTTAATAAAGGTAATGAAAGCCAAGGTAATATAGTCATTAAGGTGATGTATAGTCTAGTGTGCCGCATTT
>NZ_JBLUOI010000077.1:0-21678 GCF_048059995.1 Metabacillus sp. YM-086
TTGATTTTTATCATGCTGTTTATAAAAAGGATTGACCTTGTGTCAATCCTTTTTACAATGAATGCAAGATAGGAAAGAATTTCATAGAATACGACAAATTAACAAAGGACGAAAGAAAGTGTACATGATAAAATGGTCTATAGCTATTATGAAATAGGCAGTAATTCGCCTTTTTAATTCAGAATTAAAGTGGGGAATTACTGCCTATCTTATTGTCAATTACTATTATAAAAAAGGAGTGTCTGCTATGAAAGAACATATTAAGGAAAAGCTTGCACTTCTTCCTGATCAACCGGGTTGTTATATCATGAAGGATCGACAGGGAACTGTCATTTATGTAGGGAAAGCAAAAGTACTGAAAAATCGCGTTCGCTCTTACTTTACAGGTTCACATGATGGAAAAACATTACGTTTAGTTAATGAAATTGTTGACTTTGAATATATTATTACCTCTTCTAATCTAGAAGCATTAATATTGGAATTAAATCTGATTAAAAAATATGATCCCAAGTATAATGTAATGTTAAAGGATGATAAAACATATCCTTTTATTAAAATTACAAATGAACGGCACCCTAGACTCCTTGTAACAAGACAAGTTAAAAAGGATAAAGGAAAGTACTTTGGGCCATATCCGAACGTTCAATCTGCGCGTGAAACGATAAAATTACTAGATCGTTTATACCCGCTAAGAAAATGCTCGACATTGCCTGATCGTGTTTGTCTTTATTACCATATGGGTCAATGCTTAGCACCGTGCGTAAAAGATGTGTCTGAAGAAACAAATCGACAAATGGTAGAGGAAATTACGAGGTTTCTAAATGGTGGATACAAAAATATTAAGAATGAATTATCGGAAAAAATGAGTAAGGCTTCAGAAGAGCTTGAATTTGAGCGGGCAAAAGAGCTTAGAGATCAAATTCTTCATATAGAAGCAACGATGGAAAAACAAAAGATGACGTTAAATGATTTTGTTGATCGTGATGTGTTTGGATATGCATTTGATAAGGGTTGGATGTGTGTACAAGTCTTTTTTATCCGACAAGGAAAATTAATTGAACGTGATGTGTCAATGTTTCCAATCTATGATAGTCCTGAACAGGAGTTTCTTACGTTTTTAGGTCAATTTTATTCTAAAACAAGTCACTTTATCCCAAAGGAAATCCTGCTTCCGGATAGTATCGAATTTGAATTAGTTGAAAAGTTGTTAGACGTAACAACACTTCAGCCTAAGCGTGGTAAAAAGAAGGACCTTATATTATTAGCTCACAAAAATGCAAAGATTGCTCTTCAAGAGAAATTTTCTTTAATTGAAAGAGATGAAGAAAGAACAATTAAGGCTGTTGAAAATTTAGGTGATAAATTAGGGATCCATACTCCCCATCGAATTGAAGCATTTGATAATTCAAACATACAAGGAACTGACCCTGTATCAGCAATGGTTGTGTTTGAGGATGGAAAGCCGGCAAAAAAATATTATCGTAAGTATAAAATTAAAGGCGTCAAAGGTCCTGATGATTATGAGTCTATGAGGGAAGTTGTCAGAAGACGCTATACAAGAGTTTTAAAAGAACAATTAGCATTACCTGACCTGATTATTATTGATGGTGGAAAAGGGCATTTGGCAGCTGCTCAAGATGTGCTAGAGAATGAGTTAGGGTTATCTATTCCTGTAGCCGGATTGGTGAAAGATGATAAACACCGAACTTCTGAGCTCATAATAGGTTCACCACCTGAATTTATAAAGCTAGAAAGAAACAGCCAGGAATTTTACCTGCTTCAAAGAATTCAGGATGAAGTCCACCGTTTTGCGATCACCTTTCATCGTCAACTTAGAGGAAAGAATGCCTTTCAATCTATTTTGGATGATATTCCAGGTGTTGGAGAACAAAGAAAAAAGATGCTCTTAAAACATTTTGGATCTGTTAAAAAAATGAAGGAAGCAAGTCTCGAAGATTTTAAAGAAGCTGGTATGCCGGAAAATATAGCAAAGCAAATAACGGATTATTTAAAAGAGGAAAATGGAAACTGATAGTCCATTATGTTTCCTTAACAAATAATCTCTTGCGCTTTTCTATAATGTTTGATAAGATTTTATTAATTTGATATTGATCGTTAGTTTGTAAATGATGGTAGAGGTGCGGTCATTAATAGTAACTAGTTTGAGGAAAGTGGATTCCAATGACAACTAGTGAAAGGAATGATTGCCGAAGTGATAAAAGCTCCATTACTTTTATCGCTGGTTTTACATTTAAGAGATGTAAAATTGTCAAGAAACACTATGTTCTTGGAGAGCTATCTCATTGTATAAGCGAATATAATTTTCGTTTAGTTAGCAATGGGATTTTATGTGCCCATTGCTTTTTTGTTGTTCTGCAATGTGATTTCTTATCTACTAACAAATGATCGATCATTGAAAAACAAATATGGAAGGTGAGATATCATTGGGTATTATTGTTCAAAAATTCGGCGGAACGTCAGTGGGTTCAGTAGAAAGAATTCAAAATGTTGCGAATCGTGTTATACAAGAAAAAGATGCAGGTAACGATGTGGTTGTTGTTGTTTCTGCAATGGGAAAATCGACTGATCAGCTTGTTGATTTAGCAGGGCAACTCACTTCTAAGCCGAGCAAGCGTGAAATGGATATGCTTCTTACAACTGGTGAGCAAATAACCATTTCCCTTCTATCAATGGCCCTAATAGAAAAAGGGTATGATGCCATTTCATTTACTGGCTGGCAGGCAGGGATTGAAACGGAGTCAACACATGGAAATGCAAGAATTACGAATATAAATCCTCAAAAAATTAATAAAGAGCTAGAGAAGGGAAAAGTTGTCGTTGTTGCCGGATTCCAAGGGGTAGCGGTAGAAGGTCAGATTACTACATTAGGTAGAGGTGGATCTGATACGACAGCAGTAGCCATAGCTGCAGCACTGAAAGCAGACAAGTGTGACATTTACACTGACGTTACTGGAGTCTTTACAACAGACCCTCGATTTGTAAAGGAAGCAAGAAAACTAGAATCGATATCATACGATGAAATGTTAGAATTAGCAAATTTAGGAGCTGGTGTTTTGCATCCAAGAGCAGTAGAGTTTGCGAAAAATTATAACATCCCATTAGAGGTTCGTTCTAGTATGGAAAATGAGCGGGGCACAATTATTGAGGAGGAAGCGGAAATGGAACAAAACTTAATTGTTAGAGGAATTGCATTTGAAGATCAAGTAACAAGAGTATCAGTGTTAGGGTTGCCTAATGAATTAACAACATTATCAACTATTTTTTCAACATTAGCGAAAAATGGGCTAAATGTGGACATTATTATTCAGAATACAACAACTGATAACAAAACTTCTATTTCTTTTTCAGTTAAAACAAGTGATCTTGAAGATACTATTCGTGTATTGGAGCAGTATAAAGAAGAGTTAGGTTATGAACGCGTTGAATCTGAATCCGGATTGGCAAAAGTCTCTATTGTAGGTTCAGGAATGGTTTCAAACCCTGGTGTAGCTGCAGAGATGTTTGATGTATTAGCAAAACAAGGTATAGAAGTGAAGATGGTTAGTACATCTGAAATTAAAGTTTCAACGGTTATTTCTCAAGCGCATATGGTATCTGCTGTTGATACGTTGCACAATGCGTTTGAGCTCTCAAAACCTGCTGCAACCGTGTAATTCAGAATAAAGAGGGGAGATTGCCCCTCTTATTCTATTATTAATCATCTTTGGCTTCTTTTACCTAACGGTGCATCATCAAGAATGTCTTTGCTATCCCACTTTACAGTAAACACAACTTTGTTTGCGCGCTTCTTTAGTTGCTCATATGTCTCAGTTATATGCTTGTTCATCATCTGAAGTTGTTCAGCTATAAATCCTGCTTCTAACTGAAACGTATATTCATTACTTTTAGAAAAACGAATGGAAATTAGTTCTCCACTCAGCTCAAATTCCATTTCATTTTTTTTATTATGTAGCAAAGTAAGCTGTCCCCATCCTGCTGCTTGAAAAAAATCAGAGAGTTCTTCAATAGAGGATACAGGATATTTTCGTGCTAACCCTTTACCTGCCCAATAGAGCATTTGCTGGTAGTCTTGGCCGAGAATATCAGGGATTAAAACTTCCCTGAGTAGTTCCAGTCCAAATGCAGGCATTTGGATATTTTCTAATTTGTCCTTATCAAGTCTTGCGGATTGTTTGTTCACGGTATTCCCCTCTTTCTATTTCATATTATATATCAACATCCAAGGTGAAAAACATGAAATATTAAGGAAAATTATGAACGACGTAAGTTAGAACTAGTAATGAGTCTGAAATTTCCAGAATAGGATGCTAAAGTAGGTTGTTTTAAAATAAGGTATACTGATAAAATAAAATTACATGTAATTAGTATTTGTCGAAAAATTATAATTTATGAACACGTTTTCTTGACGCTCTTTCTTTAAGGGAGTAAAATGTACTTGTTGCATTTACCTACTTTTAAACTAGCATGAAAGATTACTAGACTGCTAGTTTATATTCGTAAATTTTACTGACTGTAATGTAGACCACTATTACATTTGGTAAACTTTATTAGGAAACAAATTAGTTTTAAAAAAGTGAGCGCATTATTGATACTAGGGGGTAAGTTTTATGGCTGGAAACCGAGAGTTTATTAATCGTAGACTGCACTCATTACTTGGAGTAATTCCGGTAGGGATCTTTTTGATTCAGCATCTAATCGTCAACCATTTTGCCACAAGAGGTGCAGAAGCATTTAACAATGCAGCACACTTTATGGAAATGTTGCCATTTAGGTATGTGCTTGAGATTGTAATTATTTTCCTTCCACTTTTATACCATGCGATTTACGGAGTTTATATTGCATTTACAGCAAAAAACAATGTAAGTAACTATGGTTATCTTCGAAATTGGTTATTCATGCTACAGCGTGTAACAGGAATTATTACCTTTATTTTTATCGCTTGGCATGTATGGGAAACGAGAATTGCTGCTGCGCTTGGAGCAGAAGTAAACTATGACATGATGGCTTCTATCTTAAGTAGTCCTTTTATGCTTGTATTCTACTTAATTGGTGTTATTTCAACCGTGTTCCATTTTGCTAATGGTTTATGGTCATTTGGAGTTAGTTGGGGAATCACAGTTACTCCTCGCTCACAAGTAATCTCTACTTATGTCACGCTCGGTATCTTCTTAGCGTTATCATACGTGGGTGTTCGAGCAATCTTTGCATTCGTCTAATCCAGCAATAGCTATTAAAGGGAGTGGGCTTAATGAGTAAAAGTAAAATTATCGTTGTCGGAGGCGGTTTAGCTGGTTTAATGGCTACTATAAAAGCTGCTGAAGCCGGCGTTCAAGTAGATTTATTTTCATTAGTACCTGTTAAAAGATCGCACTCAGTGTGTGCACAGGGTGGGATTAACGGGGCTGTAAATACAAAAGGTGAAGGTGATTCACCTTGGGAGCATTTTGATGACACTGTTTATGGTGGGGATTTCTTAGCAAATCAACCACCTGTTAAAGCAATGGCTGAAGCAGCACCTGGAATTATACACTTATTAGACCGAATGGGTGTAATGTTCAACCGTACTCCAGAAGGATTACTAGATTTCAGACGTTTTGGTGGTACACAACACCACCGTACAGCTTTTGCTGGAGCAACGACTGGTCAACAGTTACTATATGCTTTAGATGAGCAAGTAAGACGTCATGAGGTAGCGGGTCTTGTAACAAAATATGAAGGATGGGAATTCTTAGGTGCGGTTATTGATGATGATCGAGTTTGTCGTGGGGTTACTGCACAAAACTTAACATCTATGCAAATTGAATCGTTCCGGGCAGATGCTGTGATTATGGCAACTGGTGGCCCAGGAATTATTTTCGGGAAATCAACTAACTCGGTTATCAATACTGGATCTGCAGCATCGATTGTTTATCAGCAAGGTGTTCATTATGCAAATGGAGAATTTATTCAAATTCACCCGACCGCAATTCCAGGAGATGATAAACTTCGCCTAATGAGTGAATCTGCTCGTGGGGAAGGTGGACGAGTTTGGACATATAAAGATGGGAAACCTTGGTACTTCCTTGAAGAAAAGTATCCAGCTTATGGAAACCTTGTACCTCGTGATATTGCAACACGTGAAATCTTTGATGTTTGCGTAGAGCAAAAGCTTGGAATCAATGGTGAAAACATGGTTTACCTTGATTTATCACACAAAGATCCAAAAGAACTTGATATTAAACTAGGTGGTATTATTGAAATCTATGAAAAATTCATGGGTGATGATCCACGTAAAGTTCCAATGAAAATCTTCCCTGCAGTTCATTATTCAATGGGTGGATTATGGGTTGATTATGACCAAATGACGAATATCCCAGGTTTATTTGCAGCAGGTGAGTGTGATTACTCTATGCACGGTGCAAACCGTCTTGGTGCAAACTCATTACTTTCTGCAATCTATGGTGGTATGGTAGCGGGTCCTAATGCTGTTAAGTACATTAATGGACTTGAGAAGAGTGCTGAAGATCTTTCTTCTAGTGTGTTTGAGAGTCATGTAAAACAGGAAGAAGATAAATGGAATAATATCATGAGCTTAGATGGTACTGAAAATGCTTATGTTCTTCATAAGGAATTAGGAGAATGGATGACAGATAACGTTACCGTTGTAAGACATAATGATAAGCTTCTAAAAACAGATGAGAAGATTCAGGAACTTATTGAACGTTTTGATAACATCAATATTAATGATACTGCTAAATGGAGTAACCAAGGTGCTGCGTTTACACGTCAGTTAAAGAATATGCTTCAGTTATCACGTGTTGTAACATTAGGTGCTTACAACCGTAATGAAAGTCGTGGAGCACATTATAAACCTGAATTCCCAGATCGAAATGACGAGGAATTCTTAAAAACAACGATGGCAACATATGCAGGTGACCGTACTGCCCCTAAATTCCACTATGAAGATGTGGATGTATCATTAATTAAACCACGTAAACGTGATTATTCTAAAAGCAAAAAGGGGGATAACTAATGAGTGAAAATAGAGTAGTTCAGTTTATTATTACCCGACAAGAATCACCAGAAGCAGCCCCTTATCAGGAAAAGTTCGAAATACCTTATCGCCCGAATATGAATGTTATATCGGCGTTAATGGAAATTCGACGTAATCCAGTAAATGTTGAGGGGAAACAAACAACGCCAATTAACTGGGATATGAACTGTTTAGAAGAAGTATGTGGTGCGTGTTCAATGGTGATCAATGGAAAGCCTCGACAATCTTGTACAGCTCTAGTTGATCAGCTTGAACAACCGATTAGACTTGAACCAATGCGTACGTTCCCGGTTGTTCGCGATTTACAGGTTGATCGTAAACGTATGTTTGACTCACTTAAAAAAGTTAAGGCTTGGATTCCGATTGATGGAACTTACGATTTAGGTCCTGGACCACGTATGCCAGAGAAAAAGCGTCAATGGGCTTATGAGCTATCAAAATGTATGACTTGTGGAGTATGCTTAGAAGCTTGCCCTAACGTGAATAGTAAATCAAACTTCATTGGTCCTGCTCCACTATCACAAGTTCGTTTATTCAATGCTCATCCTACTGGTGAAATGAATAAGTCTGAGCGTCTTGAAGCGATTATGGGAGACGGTGGATTAGCAAACTGTGGTAACTCACAAAACTGTGTGCAATCTTGTCCAAAGGGTATTCCTTTAACAACATCGATTGCAGCATTAAATCGTGATACAGCATTTCAATCATTCCGTAATTTCTTTGGTAGTGACCAAGGATAACAGTAAAAAGGGACTGACTTTCATGTCAGTTCCTTTTTTATTTATAGACAAATGAAAGGAAGAGAATGATGAAGAAAATACCGTATATAGAAAGCTTTGATTCAGCTTATAAAGAGAGCTTTAGCTTTTCACATCCAATAAAAATTCGATTTTCTGAAACAGATATGTTTGGACATATGAACAATACGGCTCCTTTTACATACTTTGAAGAAGGAAGGATAGAATTCTTCAAAAAAACTGGGATGATGCAGAAATGGTTACAAGCAAATGGCGAAAGTATTCCTGTTGTTGCAGATTTGCAATGTGATTTTTTACATCAAGCTTACTTTGATGACAAGATAAATCTTTTTGTCAAGATAAACCGTATAGGCACATCTTCGGTTGATTTGCATTACTTAGGAGTAAACGATCATAGGGAGAGTATTTTTGTAGGCCGAGGAACAATTGTACAGATCTCACAACGAACAGGAAAGAGTGTTCCATGGTCTGAAGAAGATAAAAAATGTTTAACAGCATATGAAACAATAAAGAATTAATAAAATGGACGCAGTTAAACATCTTTTCCGTTCTGAATCTGTCACAGTCCCCCTCGGTTACACATAGTATATGTTGACTAAATATATACCCATCCGTTAGATCAGCTCTCACCTTAGCAAGGAGGGTTACAATACTTGAAAGAGAAAGAGTTTCAATCAAAGCCACTACTCACGAAAAGAGAGAGAGAAGTATTCGAATTGTTAGTTCAAGATAAAACGACGAAAGAGATTGCTAGTGAGCTCTTTATAAGTGAAAAAACGGTTCGAAATCATATCTCAAATGCGATGCAAAAGCTTGGTGTTAAGGGACGCTCTCAAGCGGTTGTTGAGCTCCTTCGAATGGGTGAACTCGAGCTCTAACCAATACCGGCTATCCTTTTCATAAAGGGAGCCGGTTATTACTTTATACAGAATGATTTTAAATTTATATATAGAATTTGTTGAAAAATATGTAACTTGCAATTTATTAAAAAAACAGGGAAAATAACATTGATATAAAAAGATAACATTATAATGGTTTAGAGAGGGTTAAAGTTGAGCATAAATCAAGGAATTGATAAAACACAAACTGTATCTGATCTTGAAAAGGCACTTCGTCATATATCAGGAATTATTAAACAAAAAGGTCGAGAAATTTTAAATGACTATCATATAACACCACCTCAGTTTGTTGCCTTACAATGGTTATGGGAAAATGGTGACTTAACAATTGGAGAGCTTTCTAATAAAATGTTTTTAGCATGTAGTACGACAACCGATTTAGTGGATCGTATGGAAAAGAACCAATTGGTTATCAGAGTAAAAGATACTCATGACAGAAGAATTGTAAGAATACACTTATTAGCAGAGGGCGAGCGGATTATTGAGGAAGTTATTCAAAAAAGACAAAATTATTTAAGAGATATGCTGGTTAACTTTGAAGAAGAAGAATTAGTAATACTTGAAAAATCGTTAATAAAACTACAACAAGAAATGAGTTAAGAATGAGGCGATGATTTGAAAAGACCAATCGGTGTCATTGATTCTGGCGTAGGTGGGTTAACTGTCGCAAAAGAAATCATGAGACAATTACCAAAAGAAGAAATCATCTATTTAGGTGATACAGCACGTTGTCCATATGGACCAAGACCGGCTGAAGAAGTACGCAGGTTTACCTGGGAAATGACAAATTATCTGTTAGAAAACCACCATATAAAAATGCTGGTTATTGCTTGTAATACAGCAACAGCCATTGCTCTAGAGGAAATTCAAGAAAACGTGGATATTCCCGTAATAGGTGTTATTTTTCCAGGGGCAAGAACAGCTGTAAAAGTAACAAAAAATGATCATATCGGGGTTATCGGTACAATTAATACCATTCAAAGTGCTGCATATGAAACAGCATTAAAAACATTAAATAATCAGCTAATTGTTGAGAGTCTTGCTTGCCCTAAATTTGTTCCGTTAGTAGAAAGTGGAGAATTTGAAGGGGAAGAGGCTCAAAAGATTGTTAATGATTCTCTTTCAGCTTTTAAGGGTAGTAAAATCGATACGTTAATTTTAGGGTGTACACATTATCCCATTTTGCAATCGCAAATTGAAGAGTACATGGGACAAGCCGTGAAAATAATCTGTTCTGGAGATGAAACCGCCCGAGAGGTTAGTACAATATTATCATTCAATAAAACTCTCAATTTATTTTCAGGTAAAAAGAATCACCGTTTTTTAACAACAGGTCCAAAGCAGTTGTTCGAAAAAATTGCATCAAAATGGTTCGAGCAACCTGTTAAACATGTAGAATCAATTACATTAAATCAGATGAATCAGAAACATCGTACATTATAAAAACACAGTGATGCACTGTGTTTTTATTATATCTATTTATCTCTCAAAATCCTCATTCTGAAAAGTTTGTACAAAAAATGGTCTAAAATGAGAAATAGCTCGTATACATATTAGTACAAACTGCCTTTGGAGGGATTTTAATGTCTAAATACAACAAACAGATTGCAGTCACGGTTATTGCATCATCATTGCTACTTTCTGGTTGTGGTTTGTTCAATGCAGAAGAAGCTACTAAAGAAATTGATCCACCACAAGATGTGAATATTATGGAAGATGGTGCACAGGTAGAAACCGAAAATGGTGTGGAAGATGTAAAGAGTGATCAAGCAGAGGAATCAGTAACAAGTCAGCTCTACTTAATAGACAAAAGTGGATTTGTTGTTCCGTATGCTATGAATCTACCTAAAACTGACAGTGTTGCAAAACAATCATTAGAGTATTTAGTTGAAGGTGGTCCTGTCTCAAATATGCTACCGAATGGATTTAGAGCTGTACTTCCACAGGATACACAAGTATTGGGAGTAAATATAACAGAAGATGGTACTGCCATTGCTGATTTTTCGAAGGAATTTAATAATTATAAAAAAGAAGATGAAGCTAAAATTCTTCAATCCATTACGTGGACATTAACGCAATTTGATTCAGTTAAGAATGTGAAGATTTGGGTAAACGGTCATGAACAGAAAGAGATGCCTGTAAACGGTACTCCAATACAGGATGGTGTTAGCAGGGAAGATGGTATTAACCATGATTCAAGTGATGTAGTTGATATTACAGACAGTCATCCATTAACTGTTTATTATTTAGCAGAGTCAGATGGTAGTCAATATTATGTTCCTGTTACAAAGCGAATTAGCAATGAAGAAAAAGATCCAATTGTTGCAGCAGTAAATGAGCTTGCAGAAGGACCGTCTGCATCCACAGGTTTAATGAGTGATTTCCAAGAAGGTGTTGAACTTCTAAGTGCTCCTAAGTACGAAAATGGAAAAGTAACACTTGATTTCAATGAATCCATTTATGGAAGCCTTGATGAAGAACAAAAAATTATTTCTTCTCAAGTACTTGAAGCATTGGTTTTAACATTAACAGAGCAAGATGGTATTGAAAGTGTGGCTGTGACAGTTAATGGAAAATCAGAGCTAATCAATGAAAATGGAGAAAAGTTAACAGAGCCTGTAACAAGACCAACTAAAGTGAATACAGGTAGTTTTTAATATCAGGTTTTTGATATACTATATAATGGGTAAAGAGAGGTATGCTTACTTAAGCTACCTCTTATTTCTTGTTTACATAGCCTGTTTTTTTGAATACATCGTTGCTTTTGAATATAATTTTTTAAACTAAAGTGAAATGGAGCGGAAGACACTTGACTCCTGCGGGAGGTAGAGGAAAGGCCAAGACCCCGCAGGCAAAGCCGAGGAGGCTTGGCTTCCTCCCCGCGGAAAGCAAGTGTCTGGAGTGCAATGGAACGACGGTGTTGGCACGCTCGACTGAATTAAGACAACAAAGTATTAGAAAACAGACTTACAATTTTAATAAGCAGCTTTTCATTGGAGGGAAAAAATTGAGACATGACGGCCGAGAAAGAAATCAGATAAGAAAAGTAGAAATAGTTAAGGATTTTATCATTCACCCGGAAGGTTCTGTCTTAATAACTGTTGGTGACACAAAGGTAATTTGTAATGCGAGTATAGAAGATCGAGTACCACCCTTTATGAGGGGAGAAGGTAAAGGATGGATTACTGCAGAGTATTCAATGCTCCCTAGAGCAACAGAGCAGCGAACAATCAGAGAATCTTCTAAAGGAAAAATCACTGGACGAACAATGGAAATTCAACGCCTAATAGGAAGGGCGTTACGTGCTGTTGTTAATCTAAATGAGCTTGGAGAAAGAACAATCTGGGTTGACTGTGATGTTATTCAAGCAGATGGTGGTACACGAACTGCTTCCATTACTGGGGCATTTGTAGCAATGGTTATTGCTCTAGAAAAATTAATGAATAATGGCAAACTAAAAACATTACCGATTACAGATTTTCTAGCAGCTATATCTGTTGGAATAGATTCAGAGTATGGAGAAATTTTAGACTTGGACTACAAAGAGGATTCAAGTGCGTTAGTTGACATGAACGTTATTATGACATCAAGTGGTCATTTGGTTGAGGTACAAGGTACTGGAGAAGAAGCAACATTTACCAGACATGAATTAAATAGTATGCTTGATTTATCTGAGATAGGAATTAAAGCGCTTATTGAAGAGCAAAAAGCAGTACTCGGAGATGTTTCACTCATAGTTGAAGAAAATGTAAAGAAACAGGGTGCAGCAAATTGAAACAGATCATTATTGCCACAAAAAATAAAGGAAAAGTTAGAGAATTTGAAGCAATATTAGCCCCGCTAGGTTATCAAGTTCAGTCTCTTTTAGATTTTCCAAATTCAGTTGATGTTGAAGAAACGGGTAAAACCTTTGAAGAAAATGCAATTCTTAAGGCTGAGGCTGTATCAGAGCAATATAATATATTAACAATTGCAGATGATTCAGGATTAGCGGTCGATTATTTGAACGGAGAGCCAGGTGTTTATTCTGCGAGATATGCAGGTCCTGAAAAAGATGATAAAGCGAATATGATCAAGGTGCTTGAAAAATTAAAAAGTGTTCAAAGCGAGGAAGAACGCACAGCTAGGTTTATTTGTGCTTTAGCAGTGTCTATACCTGGACAGAAAACACAAACTGTTGTTGGGGAATGTGAAGGCTACATTGCGAAAGAGCCAAGTGGTGATGGCGGATTTGGCTATGACCCGATTTTTACGGTGAAAAATACTACAAAAACAATGGCGGAGTTGTCAAAAGAAGAAAAAAACCAAATCAGTCATCGTGCAGAAGCTTTAAAAAAGATTCAAGGACTTCTGAAATGAACAATAATCGAGGCGAATGAAAAAATGAAGGTACTTATTTTAAGTGATAGTCACGGATTGACTACGGAACTTTTAGAAATACAGAATAGACATAAAGATGAAGTAGATATGATGCTTCATTGTGGTGATTCTGAACTATCATCTAATAGCAAGGAATTAATTTCTTTTAAAGGTGTAAAAGGGAATTGTGATTTTGGGTCAGATCTTCCGAATGAAATCATTGAGGATCTTAGTGGCATTACTCTGTATATGACACACGGTCACCTGTATAATGTTAAAATGACACTTATGAGCTTAAAGTATAGGGCAATGGAGACTAGCGCAAAAATCGCATGCTATGGACATTCTCATATAGCAAACGCAGAAATGATTGATGATGTATTATTAATTAATCCTGGCAGCATAAGACTTCCTGTGATGCGAAAACAAAAAACGTATGCTATACTAGAGCTTGAAAATAACATAGCAAATGTAACGTTTTATGAAGTAAATGGCCAGGAATTTCCGGAACTCTCTAAGAGCTTTACACTTAAATAAATGTTTGAGGGAGGTTAACTCCCTCTATCTAAAAAAAGTTATTTTTTATGTTGACATTTGCTGTGTCGGGAAATATAATAATATATGTCGCTGATGATTAATCGGCTTTACAAAATAATGTCCCAGTAGCTCAGCAGGATAGAGCACGATTGATTATCCTCCAATGAATATGCTACAGCGTACCGATTGAGCCGCTCCTTGAATAAACTTTCTGAAATCGGGACGACATTACGACTTTAGAACAAGTAAACTTTATACTATTTTATATCTATGTCCCAGTAGCTCAGCAGGATAGAGCAACGGCCTTCTAAGCCGTCGGTCGGGAGTTCGAATCTCTCCTGGGACGCCATAACTAATACATACAACCTTTCATTAATTAGATAATGGAAGGTTTTTTAATGTTTTGTGACCCTATTTCTACTCATTAAAAAAAAGTTTGTAAGATTAGCTAACGTGTTTGTTTTCTTCAATTAGGATCCATTGTAATATTTGATTAGAAGTAAAACAGAGATACCCATTCAAAACACCCCCAAAAAAGCATGCAATTATTTCCTTTATTCCAACTCCACATTTGCGGATTTTAAAAAAAGTTTTAAATTTTTTTAAAATAGCCTTTCCACTTATACCAACAATGTAAGCGTATACAAATTATTTAAGTAATCTAAATTATCAAATAATTCAAGAAACACTGTTGACACTTGGATTTATTGAGCGTAATATAAGTTCAAATAAAAGTTACACGAACATTTGAAAAAGTATAGAAAATTCGAATTTATTTATCATTTTTCCTTTACAAACATAATGTTCAGTGATCTAATTTTTGGACTTTTTAAAAGAAAGGCGTGCTCTTATGGGTGACCAGTGGATCTTTCTTAATGATGATTTTGTAAAGAAAGAAGATGCAAAAATATCAGTTTATGATCACGGATTTTTATATGGTGATGGAGTTTTTGAAGGAATACGAGTTTACAGTGGAAATATCTTTCGAATGAAAGAACATATGGATCGATTATACCAATCAGCAAAGTCTATTATGCTCACAATTCCTTATTCTCAAGAGGAACTAACTGAATTAGTCGTTGAGACTGTTAGTAAGAACGGTTTGAGCGATGCGTACATTCGATTAGTAGTCTCAAGAGGAACTGGTGACTTAGGACTTGATCCTTATAACTGTAAACGGGCTAATACGGTCATTATTGTTGAGCCGCTATCTATCTTTCCTAAACACTTATATGAAACAGGAATTGATATTGTAACGGTTGCCACAAGAAGAAACAGACCTGATGTATTAAGTCCAAAAGTCAAATCTCTTAATTATTTAAACAATGTTTTGGTAAAGATTGAAGCACATCTGGCCAATGTTAGTGAGGCGTTGATGTTAAATGATCAGGGCTATGTAGCAGAAGGTTCAGCTGATAATGTCTTTATCTTAAAAAATGGGAAATTATTAACTCCCCCTGGATATATTGGAGCTCTTGAGGGCATAACAAGAAATGCCATCATTGATATAGCTAATGAATTAGGCTATGAAGTTCGAGAGGAACCATTTACACGACATGATGTTTATACTGCTGATGAAGTTTTCTTAACTGGCACGGCTGCAGAAGTCATTGCCGTCGTAAAGGTTGATGGACGTACGATTGGTGAAGGCGTCCCTGGTGAAGAAACAAAAAAACTTTTGGAAGCTTTTAGAAGGAAAGTAGTTGAAGAAGGCGTAAAAGTGGAAAATATCCCACAAAGTCTTCATGTTAGCTAAACAAATGCATATAGTAAAAACGGTGAAGAGGAAAAGTAGTTTTTGGTAAGGTATCTACAGAGAACCGGGGTAGCTGGAAGCCGGTGATATTCCCAAAAATGAACTCGCCTCTGAGTGTTAATCTGAAATTTAGTAGGGTTAACCGAGTCCCATTCTTCGGTACTCGTTATCAAAGTGAACAGAATGCTGTTCGTAAGGTGGTTGATTTTGACCATGAAGAAGGGTGGTACCGCGAAAAGTTTATTAACCTTTTTGCCCCTTTGGCACACAAAAGAATTGTGGAGTCTTATGAGGGGTGGGAAGGTTTTTTATATGCTGAATTTAGGGAATTTTCTTAAAAAAACATGGCTGAAGGCCAGATAAGGGAGGAAAGAACATGAGTACAAATGTACAGTTGAACAACTCAACTGCCAAATGTACAAACACAATGTCGGGGTCTCAAATGCTTATTGAAGCTTTAAAGCAGGAGAAAGTTGAAGTTATTTTTGGTTATCCTGGCGGGGCAGTTTTACCGATATATGATAGTCTATATGATTCGGGTTTATTCCATGTTTTAACTCGTCATGAACAAGGTGGAATACATGCAGCAGAAGGGTATGCGCGTGTTTCTGGTAAGCCTGGAGTTGTCATTGCGACATCTGGTCCTGGTGCTACGAACTTAGTAACTGGTTTAGCTGACGCTATGATTGACTCATTACCATTAGTTGTTTTTACGGGTCAAGTTGCATCATCAGTTATTGGATCAGATGCCTTCCAAGAAGCGGATATACTAGGAATCACAACACCGATTACAAAGCATAATTACCAAGTTCGTGAAGTAAGCGAACTTCCAAGAATTATTAAAGAAGCATTTCATATTGCAACAACAGGTAGACCAGGCCCGGTATTAATTGATATTCCTAAGGATATTGCAATTGTAGAAGGTGAATTTAGCTATGATATGCCTGTAGATCTACCAGGATACCAGCCTACAAGTGAACCTAATTATTTACAGATTCGCAAATTAGTAGAAGCAGTTAGTAGAGCAAAAAAACCGGTTATTTTAGCTGGTGCAGGTGTTCTGCATGCTAAAGGATCTGAAGAGTTAAAAAAATATGCTGAACAACAACAAATCCCAGTTGCTAATACGTTACTAGGATTAGGAGGTTTCCCTGCTGATCATCCATTGTTTTTAGGGATGGCAGGAATGCATGGCACTTACACTGCAAATATGGCGATTTATGACTGTGACTTATTAATCAGTGTAGGAGCAAGATTTGATGACCGTGTAACAGGAAATTTAGAGCATTTTGCAAAACATGCAACGGTAGCTCATATTGATATTGATCCTGCTGAAATTGGGAAAAATGTTCCTACTCAAATTCCAATTGTAGGAGATGCAAAGCTAGTTCTAGAACAATTAATTAAGCAGGATGGTAAACAAGGTGATAACAATGAGTGGAATGAACAACTATCTTCTAATAAAGAAGAATATCCACTTATGTATAAAGATAGTGACTCTGACCTTAAGCCACAGAAAATTTTAGAACTTATTCACAAGTGGACGAACGGAGAGGCTATTGTCACAACAGATGTTGGTCAGCATCAAATGTGGGCTGCGCAGTATTATAATTTTCAAAATCCTAACAAATGGGTAACATCTGGTGGTCTTGGAACAATGGGCTTTGGTTTACCTTCAGCGATTGGTGCACAACTTGCTGATCGAGAATCAACAGTTGTTGCTGTACTTGGTGACGGTGGATTCCAAATGACTCTTCAAGAATTATCAGTTATCCATGAGTTAAACTTACCAATTAAAGTTGTAATCTTAAATAATGGTGCTTTAGGAATGGTAAGACAGTGGCAAGAAATTTTCTATGAAGAAAGATATTCTCATTCGAAATTCGTTTCTCAGCCTGATTTTGTAAAGCTTTCAGAGGCATATGGAATGAACGGTGTACGAATTGTTCAGGAAGATGGATGGGAAGAAAAATTAAAAGAGGCCATCTTGTCTGATGAACCAGTATTACTTGATATTCATGTTGCAAAAGATGAGAATGTGTACCCAATGGTTGCGCCTGGGAAAGGCTTGCATGAAATGGTAGGTGTTAAGCTATGAAAAGAATCCTCTCATTAACAGTATTAAACCAAACAGGGGTTTTAAATAGAATTACTGGATTATTTACAAAAAGGCATTACAACATTGAAAGTATCACGGTTGGTCATGCTGAAACCGAAGGGGTTTCCCGTATGACAGTTGTTGTAAATGCTCAAGAAGAAAAAGAAGTAGAACAAATTACAAAGCAACTAAATAAACAGATCGATGTTTTGAAAGTTGTTGATATCACATCTCAATCAATTGTATCTAGGGAGCTTGCCTTAATAAAAGTCATGTCAACTCCAGCGACTAGAATGGAGCTTCAAGGGTTAATTCAGCCATTCAGAGCAACTGTTATTGATGTTAGCCGTGAAAGTGTGGTTGTTCAAGTAACGGGTGAGCCTGAGAAAATTGAAGTGTTGATTGATTTGTTAAAACCATATGGAATTAAAGAAATTGCTAGAACTGGAACTACAGCTTTTACTCGTGGTACACAACGTACGACAAAAGAAGTTCCAATCTCAATTGTTTAAATCGTTTGTAATCTTGCCTGCAAGGTGCAGGTTAAAAAGATTCATATATAGCAATAGATCAAATTTATTCAAAAAATCATTTGAAGGAGAGATTATACATGACAACAGTATATTATAACGGAGACATTAACGAGGCAGTATTACAAGGGAAAAAGGTAGCTATCATCGGATATGGTTCACAAGGTCATGCACATGCATTGAACTTAAAAGAAAGCGGAGTTGACGTAGTAGTAGGTGTTCGTCAAGGTGGTTCTTTCAATAAAGCAGTTGAAGATGGACATCACGTAGTATCAGTTGCTGAAGCAGCACAATTAGGTGACTTAGTAATGGTATTACTTCCAGATGAGCAACAAGCGAAAGTATATGAAGAAGAAATTAAGCCAGGTTTAGAAGCAGGAAATTCTTTAGTATTTGCACACGGTTTTAACGTACACTTCAGCCAAATCGTACCACCTGCTGATGTTGATGTATTCTTAGTTGCACCAAAAGGTCCTGGTCACTTAGTAAGAAGAACTTATGAAGAAGGTGCTGGTGTTCCTGCATTATTCGCAATCTATCAAGATGTTTCTGGTTCAGCTAAAGAAAAAGCATTAGCTTATGCTAAAGGTGTTGGATCTGCTCGTGCGGGTGTATTAGAAACTACATTCAAAGAAGAAACAGAAACTGACTTATTCGGTGAGCAAGCTGTTTTATGTGGAGGTTTAACTTCTCTAGTAAAAGCTGGTTTTGAAACATTAGTAGAAGCGGGATATCAACCAGAAGTTGCATACTTTGAGTGCTTACACGAGCTTAAATTAATCGTAGACTTAATGTATGAAGATGGAATGGCTGGTATGAGATATTCAATTTCTGATACTGCTCAATGGGGTGACTTCGTTTCAGGACCACGTGTAGTTGATGGTCGTTCGAAAGAAGCAATGAAAGAAGTTCTTAAAGACATCCAAACTGGTAAATTTGCAAAAGAATGGATCTTAGAAAACCAAGCAAATCGCCCACAATTCAATGCTATTAATAATAATGAAAATGAACATCAAATCGAAGTTGTTGGTAAAAAGCTACGTGCAATGATGCCGTTTGTAAAATCTAAACAAAAACAGAAAGAAGCGGTGAGTGTGAGTGCGAAAAATTAACCTATTTGATACAACGCTCCGTGATGGTGAACAATCTCCTGGTGTAAATCTTAATGTAAAAGAAAAACTAGAGATTGCTAAACAGCTAGAAAAACTCGGAATGGACGTTATTGAGGCAGGTTTTCCTGCTACATCAAAAGGTGATTTATTAGCAGTTCAAGAAATTGCAAAAACAGTGAAGAACAGTTCAGTAACTGGCCTTGCTCGATCTGTAAAAGGGGATATTGATGCAGCATGGGAAGCATTAAAATATGCTGAAGAACCTAGACTACATGTTTTCTTAGCTACTTCTCCAATTCATAGAGAATTTAAGCTCAAGAAAACAAAAGAGCAGGTGATTCAAACAGCTGTTGAATCTGTACAATATGCTGCACAATTTTTCCCGATTATTCAATGGTCTGCAGAGGACGCTTGCCGCACTGAATTGCCGTACCTGGCTGAGATCGTTGAAAAGGTGATTGAAGCTGGTGCACAGGTTATTAACATTCCAGATACGGTTGGTTATATTACTCCAAAAGAATACGGAGAAATTTTCACTTACCTTCGTGAAAACGTTAAGGGGATTGACAATGTCATTCTATCAGCACACTGCCATGATGATTTAGGCATGGCAGTTGCTAATTCCTTATCAGCTATAGAACATGGTGCTGGTCAGATTGAAGGAACAGTAAATGGAATTGGGGAAAGAGCAGGAAATGCAGCACTAGAAGAAGTTGCTGTTGCCCTTCATATAAGAAGTGATTACTATAAAGCAAAAACAGGTTTATATTTGAAGGAAACAAAGCGTACGAGTGATTTAATAAGTAGCTTAACTGGTATGGTTGTTCCTGGAAACAAAGCGGTAGTAGGGAGAAATGCATTTGCTCACGAATCCGGTATTCACCAGGATGGTGTTCTTAAAGAAAAAACAACTTATGAGATTATCTCACCAGAACTTGTAGGTGTTTCTACTAATTCAATGGTATTAGGGAAACATTCAGGTCGTCATGCATTTAAAAACAGACTACAGGAACTAGGCTTTGAGATCTCAGATGAAGAAGTAAGTAAATTATTTGTTGCTTTTAAAGAGTTAACTGAGAAGAAGAAAGAAATCACTGATGATGATTTAAAAGCACTGCTTATTGAAGAGAAAGTGGCTAACAAGGAAGCAGCCTTTGAACTTAAATCTTTACAGGTTCAATATGGAACAGCTCAAATTCCTACGGCAACCATTACACTTCTAAACCAGGATAATGAGTTAATTCAAGAAGCGGCTACTGGAGCTGGTAGTGTTGAAGCAATTTATAACACGTTAGAAAGATGTGTCGGCCAGTCTATTACCCTAATTGACTACCGCATTCAATCTAATAGTGGTGGAAGAGACGCGCTAGCTCAAGTATATGTAAAAATAAGAGTTGGAGAATCTGAAGCTAGTGGAAGAGGAATGGCACACGATGTTTTAGAAGCATCGGCGAAAGCTTATATCAATGCTGTTAATCGCATTTCTCTGCTAGCGGAAATTCCTCAATTAGAAGCAAGTCTACTAAATTAAAACCTTAAAGAGAAGGGGGATAGTCATGAAGAAAACAATTGCATTATTACCTGGTGATGGAATAGGTAAAGAAGTTGTTGATGTAACAGTAGAAATTTTAAAAGCAATTGCAGAACATTTTAACCATCAATTTCAATTCAACTATGGATTAATCGGTGGTGACGCTATTGATCAAAAAGGCACTCCATTGCCTGAAGAAACAATTGAAGCTTGTAAGAAATCTGACGCCATTATTTTAGGGGCTGTTGGAGGACCTAAATGGGATCAAAATCCTGTAGAATTAAGACCGGAGCGTGGGCTGTTAGCTCTACGTAAGGCACTTGATTTATATGCGAATTTACGCCCTATCACTACGTTTGATAGTCTATTAGATTCTTCCCCTTTAAAGAAGGAGTATGTTAGTGGAGTAGACTTCGTTATCGTACGAGAGCTAACAGGTGGATTGTATTTTGGTAAACCAAGTGAGCGTATTGTTCGTGATGGTGAAGACGCTGTTGTTGATACGTTATTTTATAAACGTTCTGAAATCGAAAGAATTCTCGTTTCTGCATTTGAGATTGCACAGAAGCGTCGTAAGCACGTAACTTCTGTTGATAAAGCGAATGTACTTGAATCAAGTAGAGTTTGGAGAGAAGTGGCTGAAGAGGTGTCTGCAAGATATCCGGATGTGACGCTTGAGCATATGCTTGTTGATAACGCAGCTATGCAGATTATCAGATCACCTAGACAATTTGATGTTATTGTAACAGAAAATATGTTTGGTGATATTTTAAGTGATGAAGCATCAATGATCACAGGGTCACTTGGAATGTTATCTTCAGCAAGTTTATCATCATCAGGTTTACATTTATATGAACCTGTTCATGGTTCAGCACCTGACATTGCTGGCAAAGGCTTAGCAAATCCTGTCGCAACCATTCTTTCTGCTGCAATGCTGCTGCGTCAATCATTTGGATTAGAGGAAGAAGCAAAAGCAATCGAAAAGGCTGTTGATAATGTTTTAAATTCAGGTACTCGTACAGCAGATCTTGCAAATGGTGAAAA
>NZ_JBLUOI010000078.1:0-21504 GCF_048059995.1 Metabacillus sp. YM-086
CTGGAAATGCTAGTGATTATGATAAATTTTTAGCATGGGCAAAAACAGTTCCTATGACGATAGGAAATCCGTTATATAACTGGACACACTTAGAGCTTCAACGATTCTTTGGAATTAATGAAATTCTAAATGAAAAAAGTGCCCCGGATATTTGGGAGAAGGTAAACGCATTATTAACTCAAGATGACTTCACAGCTCAAGCATTAATAAAAAAGTCAAAGGTTGAGGTTGTTTGTACAACAGATGATCCGACTGATAACTTAGAGTATCATCGGAAGTTACAAGAAAACAGTGATTTTGGTGTAAAGGTATTGCCTAGTTTTAGACCTGACAAAGGACTGGAAATCAATCGTGATGGTTTTTTAGAGTGGGTAGGAAAACTGTCTGAGGCTTCTGGACAATCGGTTACAAACTATAGTAGTTATCTTGATGCGTTAAAGGAAAGAATTGAATTTTTCCACTCCCTTGGGGGGCGTGTGTCAGATCATGCTCTCGATTCGATGATGTACGAAGCAGTATCAGAGGAAGAAGTTGCTGAAATTTTTGCAAAAGGACTTAAGGGAGAAAAGGTTTCACTTGAAGAAGAAAAGAAATTCAAATCGTACACATTAACCTTCTTAGGTGAACAATACGCACGCTTAGGCTGGGTTATGCAATACCACATGCATGCCCTGAGAAACAACAATACTAGAATGTTTAAACAGCTTGGTCCTGATACTGGATTTGACAGTATGAATGATGGAGAAGTGGCAAAGCCTTTGTGTCAGTTGCTCGATTCTTTAGATCAAAAGGATGCTCTTCCAAAAACGGTTCTTTATTCTTTAAACCCAAAAGATAATTATGTAATCGGATCTGTTATTGGGAGTTTTCAAGGTGGAGGGACGCCTGGTAAAATCCAGTTTGGTACGGCATGGTGGTTTAATGATCAAAAAGACGGGATGCTTGATCAAATGAAGGCTTTAGCAAACCTTGGGTTATTCAGCCGCTTTATTGGAATGCTAACCGATTCAAGAAGCTTCTTATCATATACAAGACATGAATATTTTAGAAGACTAGTTTGTGACCTTATTGGACAATGGGTTGAAAACGGAGAATATCCTTATGATGAAGATGCTTTAAGTACAATTGTTCAGGGGATATGCTATAACAACGCAAAAGAATATTTTCAATTTTAATAAATTTACTCAAGGTATACCGACCAATTTTGTTTGGAGGTATACCTTTTTTGCGTTAAGCTGTGCAAAAATAGCAAGTAAGAGAGAACAGGTAAATTGACAAATATAAAAAGGGAATAGTTAATATTTTACTAGCTTGGATACATAGACTGTTTGAAAAAGCAGCTGATTATTTAATACTAGTTACCCTTTAGGGTATAATAATAATAAACGCTAAAGAAAGGGAGATTCAAAGATGGAGTATGATGCACAGATAAAAAACCGTGTAAAGCGAATTGAAGGTCAGCTCAGAGGAATCTTACGTATGATGGAGGAGCAGAAGGATTGTAAAGATATTATTACACAGCTTTCAGCAAGTAGAACAGCAATTGACCGAACAATTGGTGTAATCGTTAGCTCTAACTTAATTGAATGTGTACGATTGGCGGAGGAAAAGGGCGAAAGCAGTGATGATTTAGTGAAGGAAGCAGTTAATTTGCTTGTGAAAAGTAGATAATTAAGAAGGTTTTGAGATTCTTTGTAAAAGCTCTGTCTCTTGTGTGAGAATAAGAACTGAATTAGCCTCAAATCAAAATTATTGTCTCGATTGAGCGCAGAATCGAGACAAAACCCTTCTCAAGCCAATAATTATGTCCCGTTTAAGTAAGTTATTAGGACAAGACCCCGGTGCAAATGATCCCCAGCAGGAGAATTCTACTAAACTAAAATTTTATCTAAGAATTGATATATAATTATTCAGAAGAATAAGTTAAAATGGGTAGGACCTTTTATTTATAGGAAGTAAAAAGATAAAGTAAAAGAAATGGAGAATTCGTGTGAAGTCTAATTCTGTTTATTATCTTGCTCTTATTTTAGTATCTGTTATTTGGGGTGTGAATTTTGGGATTTCCCGTTTTGGGATGGAAGTATTTACTCCGGAGATTTTTGCGTTTTTTAGGTTTGGTCTGGCAGTTCCTATATTATTTGCCGTTTTAAAGTGGACGGAAGGTAGCATGAAAGTGGATAAACGTGACCTTCTAAAGCTTGCTTTAATCGGATTTTTTGGTGTTACCGTTCTAGAAATTTTAGTTATGTATTCGATTAAGTATACAACTCTTGCAAACGCTTCACTGTTGAATGTCGCACCTTGGCCGATTTTTGCTGCCCTTTTTGCTCCTTTTTTTACAAAGGAGGTTATGACTCCAAGGCTTGCTATTGGAGGGCTTGTTGCATTAATTGGGGTAGTTTTAATCATATTGGGTGGACCGAATGGATTTGATTTTAGCTCGGAGTATATGTTGGGGAATATTTTGGCGTTGTCTATAAGTTTAATTGGAGCTCTATTTAATTTAGCTTGTATGCCACTTATGAAAAAATACTCTCCATTAAGGGTATCATCTTGGTATATGCTGTTCGGAACAATATTGATGTTTCCTATAACACTTGGTGGTTGGCATGCAGTTCAAATGACAGACTTTACAATAAGTGTTTGGGGAGCTATTGCTTACAATGTTGTTCTTTGTACCGTGGCAGCATTTGTGTTGTGGAACTTGTCAATGAACAAAGTTGGAGCGGCAAAAGCAAATTTTTACAGATATTTTGTTCCAGCCTCTGCAACAGTTACTGGAGCGTTATTTTTTAACGAGCAAATCTTTGTTGCCCAAATTGCTGGTGGTCTTGTTATTGTGTTAGGGTTAGCTTTTATAGCAATGGAGAAAAAGCCGAAAATTTCGGTTGAATTAGGAAGCTAAATTAATTTGTTAGAAAAGCAGCATGCTTAATGGTATGCTGCTTTTTGATTTTTCTTTTTATCATAATTTTTCCTCTAAAGGTAAATAGTAATGAGCAGAATGATTATAATGATACGTTCAGGAGCAGGATTATGAGGAAATTTATGAACCATAGACAACTCTATCAAAACCAAGACGCACCTGAAACCTTAGAAACACCAGTGCTAAGAGATGTAAAAAAGAACATTGATATTTTGAAACAACAATTTGATAAGTGTTCTGATGTGAAGTTTCGACCTTTAATGGTTGGGAAAAATGATGCTTTTATTGTTTTTGTTGATGGCTTAATTGATGCCAAAAGTATTGAATTTCATGCGTTAAAGCAATTATTAGCAGATTTACCTGAAGAAAATTTAACAGCTGACTATTTAGAAAAGAATATTGTTTCTGTTAACCAGGTAATGGAATCGACTAAACTTTCTGATTTAGTAAAGCAGGTTTTACATGGGAGTTCAATTCTTCTTGTAGATAAGGTTGAAAAAGCGTTAGTTCTTGATGCAAAGGGCGGTACAAGTAGAAGTGTGTCGGAACCTGATACAGAATCTGTTATTCGCGGGCCGCGTGAAGGTTTTACTGAAAATCTTGGTGTGAATACTGCATTGATTAGACAAAAAATTAGGTCAAAAGAACTGAAGCTAATTTCAAAAGAGGTCGGAACTCAAACAAATACAACTATTGCTATTATGTATATGGAAAACCTTGCACCACCAGAATTGATTGAAGAAGTGTTAGCAAGAATTGAACGAATTGAAATAGATGCTGTCTTAGAAAGTGGTTATATCGAAGAATTAATTGAGGATAGTCCAGCAAGCTTTTTTCCACAAATTCAAAATACTGAACGACCTGATACTGTTGCAGCCAACTTACTAGAAGGAAGAGTTTCCATTTTAGTAAATGGAACGCCATTTGCACTCATCCTGCCGGTAAGCTTTTGGCAATTTATTCAGTCGAGTGAAGATTACTATCAACGATTTCATATTTCTATTTTTTTAAGAATATTAAGGGTTACCCTATTATTTCTTGCTTTATTGCTTCCAGCTTTTTATATAGCTATTACAACTTTTCATCAGGATATGATTCCAACTAATTTGTTGTTTAGTATTGCAGCAAGCAGGGAAGCAATACCGTTTCCAGTTCTTGTAGAGGCTTTCATTATGGAGATGGCATTTGAGGCATTACGTGAGGCAGGTATTCGTTTGCCGAAAGTAATCGGACAGGCTGTTAGTATACTTGGGGCTCTTGTTATAGGTCAAGCAGCAGTTGAAGCGGGTATCGTTTCGGCACCAATGGTTATTATCGTGTCATTAACTGGCATTGCTTCTTTTACAATCCCGAGGTTTAATATGGCGATTTCCATTAGGCTTTTACGGTTTCCAATGATGATTTTAGCAGGAGTGTTTGGATTATTTGGCGTGGTAATAGGTTCTATTATTTTGCTAACTCATTTAAATAAGCTACGTTCATTTGGAATTCCTTATTTTCATCCGCTTGGTCCACTTAAATGGAGTGAGCTAAAAGATGTATTTATACGTGTTCCTTGGTGGGAAATGGACAAGCGCCCAGAACAATTCACAGGTCAAAATGTAGTAAGAGAGGAAAAGAATTTAAAGCCTTCACCGAAGAACAATTAAGACAAGCTGGGGGAAAATGCCGAATGTTAAAACATAAAGCTTTTTTTCTTTTATGTATATGTTCCATTCTGTTATCAGGATGTTGGGACAGAGTAGAGGTAAATGATTTAGCATATGTGATAGCAACTGGTTTTGACAAATTAGAGGAAAATAAATTTAAGGTATCTGTTCAAGTACCATTACCAGGGGCTATGGGAGGGGAAGGATCTTCTGGTGGTGGAGGGGGAACGAGTGGCGGTCCTTTTTATGTGGATTCAGGTATTGGAAGAAATGTACGTGAAGGTAATGATGATCTACAACAAAGAATGTCAAGGAGGCTTTATTTTGCTCATCGAAGAGTACTTGTCTTAGGCGAAGAATTAGCCCGTGGAGGATTTAATAAAACACTTGATGTTGTGTTAGAGCAGCCAGAATCACGACTTTCGGCATATGTCTTAATAACACACGGAGACGCCATTAACATTTTGAATGCTACACCTCATTTTGAAAAATTACCTGCAGAAGGGCTTAGGGAAATGGCAAAAATGGGTGTAGGGCTTACAGTGAAAGATCTGTTAGTGGATATTGAGAGACCAGGTAAGGATTCTTATTTACCTGTTGTTGAAACTGTAACAACGCAAAATGCTGAATCAGATGATAAAAAGGAAGAAATAAAGGTAAATGGATTTGGGATTTTGAGGGATGATGAGCTTAAGTTTTTTACAACAGCTCAAGAAACCTTAGGTTTACTTTGGCTCATTAACGAAGCAGTTGGAAATAATTATACATTTAAGGTTGGGGAGAAAGACGAATTAAATGTAAACATTCAAGAATCTAAAATAAATCCATCATATAACAAAAATGAGCAAAAGCCATCCTTTTCTTTAAAAATAGACGTTAAGGCGAAGATGGAGCAAAATGAGCCTAATCTAAACCTAGATAAAGCTGATACTTATGAGTTTGTCAAAACAGAGATGGAAAAGCAAATAAAAGAAGAAGTCTTGGCTATTTTAGATCATTCACATAAAGAAGGCAGCGACATATATGGCTTCGGCTGGTATTTATTTCGCCATGAACATAGGCAATGGGAAGACTGGAAAGATGAATGGGCATCCTTACTTGCGGATCTTGATGTAAACGTTGAGGTAGACGCTGAGATTAAACGGACAATTAATCCAGGAATAAAAATAGGGGAGTAGTTGTTATGATTGCAACATTAATGGTTGTTATTACGTTGGGAAGTTTTTTAATTATTCAACACAAAAAGATAGCAGAGAGTAAGAGAGGGAAAAAGTGGATCATATATGGTTTTACCCTTCTTACTATGGGGGCATCCATGCTATTTTATTTACCATACTCCTTGAGTGGATTAACTAGCTACATGAATCGTGTAATTGGTACCTTCACTAGAGTGGTAATTGGGTAATGAAGCATAATATTTCTGTCTTTCAGTTTGCGTTAATTATTGCAAACACGATCATTACAGCTTCTTTAATCACACTGCCACAAATTATGACGCAGCTTTCAGAACAAAATACATGGTTAGTTCCACTTATAACGTACCCATTAGTATTATTCATTTTATTGCTTTGTTTTAAAGGAGAAATACATTCAATACATGAAGATCCAAAGTCGAGGTTGAATAAACTATTTACAATTATCCTAGGAATATTCCTACTAACTACTTATTTAAGGGACTTAAGGGCATTTATTGACTATATTTCATTTTATTTACTACCGAATACACCAATTGAAGTTATCTCAATCGTATTGTCAATAACCTTACTGTATATTAGTGCATCTGGTCTAGAAGTGATTGCTAGAATAACAGTGATTCAGTTCGTTGTTTTAGCCGTACTTATTCTTGCATTGCCCATGTTAACTGTAAATGAGATCGATATAACAAATGTAGTGCCGATCATTAATAAAGATGGAATGTTTAATATGATGAAGGCTTCCTTTATTTTTTTTCCATGGATGGGTGAGGCATTTATTGCTTTTTATTTAGTAAGATTTATAGGAAAGAAAAAAGACTTAAATAAAGGAATTTTATTAGGCGTTAGCTTAGGTTTCTTACTTTTCTTTGTCCTAATTATTACAGATATTGCAGTACTAGGTGAACAAATAGTATCCGATGCTACATACCCTAACATAATCATGATTCAGGAAATAAATATTACCGATTTTCTTGATCGAATAGACTTAATCATTGTCATCATCTGGATGCCAACATTGCTAAGTAAATTAGCTCTAACATTATATTGTATTCACAAAACGCTATTTCAATTAAAGGGTAAAAACTCTACAGAGTTACTTCCTCCCTTAAGTTTGTTTTTGGGAATATTGGCGATTATTTTGTTTGAGTCAAATATCCAACACTTAGAGTATTCCTTTTATACTTGGACAACCATAGGGATTATATTAGAAATGGTCATACTTATCTTTTTTGTAGTATTAAAGGTGAAGAAACATTTAAAAGAAAAAAAAGCGGATAATCAATCAAACACACATTAAAAAAGCTCTGTCCCAAAGGTTGGGAGGGAGCTTTTTTAAATAAAATTTACTGATTTTTCGAAAATTTTATTTAATCTATACAATAGTTCATTTCATTTTGTACATTTCCTACAATGACATTTTTACATAAAATGATTAATATGTTAATTAATATAACACTTAATGTTATATAAAATGACATTAAGTTTTAGAGGGGGAGGAGTTTGAGTGGAGAGCGGCGGTGTAGGTGGTTTGAAACTTTTTTCGCTAGGTCTACAGCATGTACTGGCTATGTATGCTGGAGCTATTTTAGTTCCGTTAATTGTAGGAAGGGCGTTGAATTTATCGTCTGAACAATTAGCGTATTTGGTTGCGATAGACTTGCTTACATGTGGGATAGCAACATTACTACAAGCATGGAAAAATAAATATTTTGGAATTGGTTTACCAGTTGTGCTGGGTAGCTCCTTCGTTGCTGTTACACCGATGATAGCGATTGGCTCTCAATATGGTGTTTCTGCTATTTATGGCTCGATTATAGCGGGTGGTTTGTTTATTTTACTGTTTGCCTCGTTTTTTGGGAAGTTAGTTAAATTATTTCCTCCGGTTGTAACAGGGAGTGTTGTTACAATAATTGGTCTTTCATTAGTACCGACAGGAATTCGAAATATGGCAGGAGGCAATGGGAGTCCTGATTTTGGTAGCTCGACTAATTTGTTATTATCCTTCGGAGTTTTAGCATTGATTTTATTTTTAAATCGCTTTCTGAAAGGCTTTGCTCAAGCGTTATCTGTACTGATAGGGATCGTTGCTGGAACTCTTGTTGCTTCAATGATGGGGAAAGTTGATTTTACAGATGTTGCAGAAGCATCGTGGTTGCACCTTCCTGAGTTGTTCTATTTTGGAGCTCCATCATTTGAGGTTGGACCGATTTTAACAATGATGATCGTATGTTTAGTGATTGTTATCGAATCAACTGGTGTGTTTCTGGCTCTAAGTAAAATTTGTGACCAGGAATTAAAGGAAAAGGATTTTGTTAGAGGGTATCGTGCTGAAGGATTGGCGATTACGTTAGGTGGAATCTTTAATGCCTTTCCCTACAATACATTTGCTCAAAATGTAGGTCTTGTTCAATTATCGAAGGTAAAAACGAAAAATGTAGTGGTGGCTGCCGGGATGATCTTAATAGGGTTAGGACTTGTTCCGAAAATTGCTGCCATTGCAACCATAATTCCTTCTCCTGTATTAGGAGGCGCTACGGTTGTCATGTTTGGGATGGTGATTTCATCAGGTATCAAAATGCTAGGTGCTGTTGATTTTAGTGATCAGCATAATATGCTTGTTATCGCATGCTCCCTTTCATTAGGATTAGGGGCAACTGTAGTACCGGATTTATTTGCGGGGTTACCTCAAGCGTTACGCATTATTGTAAGTGACGGGATTATTACAGGAAGCATAACAGCTATATTATTAAATTTATTTTTTATGATTCGTAAGAAAAGCAACACTGTACCATTAGATGAAAACAAATCGATTGCATAAATAAGAAGAGGTGACAGAAGGTGGTTTCGATAAAACAACTTAATGAGGTTAGTCATTCTGATTTTATTCATCTTTTAAAAGATATTTTTGAACATTCTCCTTGGGTACCTGAACGAACATGGAATGACAGACCTTTTTCTTCAGTTGGAGACTTACATGGCAAGATGGTTGGTAGACTGAATGAAGCAACTGATGAAGAAAAGTTGGGGTTGATTAAGGCACATCCAAATTTGGGGACACGGCTTGTGATGAGTCACTCTTCAGTGCAAGAACAGGCTAACGCGGGGTTAAGTGAGCTTACAGCAGAAGAATATACACATTTTTCTCTGTTAAATAGGCAGTACATGGAAAAGTTTGGATTTCCTTTTATTATGGCGGTAAAAGGACGAACGAAAGACGAAATATATTCTTCTATGGAAAAAAGAATATCGCACGGTGTGAAGGGTGAGTTTGAAACAGCTTTAACAGAAATAGAAAAAATAGCTCTATTTCGTTTATGTGAATTAATTTCAAATTGAGGAGTGAACTTATGGGAAAAGAGCGTTTTGTATCATATGGAAAAGGTGATGTATTTGCATATCGTACATTTTTGAAGCCTTTGATTGGAGTGAAACAAATTCCAGAATCTCATTTTACAGAAAGAAACAATATTGTTTTTGGGGTAAATGTAAAAGTAGAGGTTGGTGGTGAAAAATTGCTTCCTTCATTTACAGAAGGAGATAATAGTCTTGTCGTTGCAACAGATTCTATGAAAAATTTTGTTCAAAGACACTTGGGTAGCTATGAAGGATCCACTATTGAAGGATTTATTCAATATGTTGGCGAAGAGTTTTTAAAGAAATATGAACATATTGATATAATTAAATTAATCGGTGAAGAAGTTCCATTTGAGACTTCAACAAGACTTTCAGTTAATGGCCTAGTTGAAAGTGACTTAGTGTTTAAGCATTCCCGGAATGAAAAGGCTGTTGCTCAAATAGAAATGGTCCGAACTCAGAGTGGGGTTGAAGTTGTTGAACAGAATAGTGGGATTTTAGATTTGCAGTTAATTAAAGTGCGAGGTAATTCATTTGTTGGATTTATCAGGGATGAGTATACAACATTACCGGAGGACAGCAATCGACCGCTATTTATCTATTTAAATATCGGGTGGGAATATGAGGACTTAGAAGATTCGACAGGAGTTGTACCAAACCTTTATGTTTGTGCAGAACAGATAAAAGATATTGCGACATCTGTTTTCCATGAACTTGAAACACCGTCTATTCAATACTTGATCTATTTAATTGGTTGTCGAGTGCTGGAAAGATTCCCGCAATTAAAAGAAGTTAACTTTCAATCACAAAACCATACTTGGGATTCAGTGGTGGAGGAAATTCCGAATTCAGAAGGAAAAGTATATACAGAGCCACGCCCTCCTTACGGCTTCCAACGATTTTCAGTTACAAAAGAAGATGTGCAAAGAAATAAAGAATATGCCGAATCAAACAATCTTGCTAAATAAGGATTTGATAGAATGATAGGTCTGACAACACATATATTGGATTTAACACATGGGACACCGGCTGCGGGTGTAGACATTCAATTAATGAGGATTGTTGATTCAACACACACTTTAATAAAAACAGCTATAACAAATGAAGATGGTCGCTTAAATGAACCGCTTTTATCTGGTGAAGAAATGATGGCGGGTGAATATGAGTTACTATTTTTTATCGGAGACTATTTTAGGGGTATGGAAGTTTTGTTATCAGAACCTCCATTTCTAAATAAAATATCAGTGCGATTTGGGATATCAGATCCTGATTTACATTATCATGTACCGTTGCTTGTTTCTCCTTGGGGGTATCAAGTGTACAGAGGAAGTTAATAGCAAAAACAATGGATAGGGGTGAAGTCTAAGGATTTCACCCTTTTTAATATATGTAATTTTTGTTTAATTGTTTTAAAAGGAATGTATGAGTAGTTCTATATAACTAAAATTTTTTATAAGAAATGTCTTTGGAATTAGAGGTGAATTTCCATTTATTGTTGAAAATATAATAATACTAATTTCTAACGAAGCAGGTGTGATATTGAATAATGTAAATGTTCACGGTGAGGAAACAGAAAAATTAAGAAAAGAAAATGACCAATTAAAGTTGGAAATTGAGTATTTAACGCATGAGCTTAATGCTTCTAAGGAAAGTAGAGTTCAAGAATCAGATAAAAGTGATAAAAGGTTTAAAAGGTTGTTTAATCATTTAACGGATGCTGTGTATTATTTTAAGATTTATGATGATGGAAGTACGAGCACTTTTATTGAGGTGAATGAAACGGCATGTCAACGATTAGGGTACACGCGTGAAGAAATGCTTACTTTATCCCCAAAACAAATTGATGGGTGTGGAACAGAGGAACTGAAGCCTGTCATTAAAGATGTTTACGATTCAATCACTTTTGAAACCGTTCATGTTTGTAAAAATGGGGATAGAATCCCTGTTGAAATAAAGACTCATAGGTTTGAGGTAGAAAAGGAAATGTATCTGCTTTCAGTTTGTCGTGATATTACTGAAAGAAAAAATTCAGAAAGAGAGATTCGGGAGGCGAAGGAACAGTTTGAAAATATCGTGGAATCCTCTACGAATGGAATTACAATCCTACAAGATGGGAAATGGGTATTTGCGAATAAGGCGGCTTTAACTCTTTTTGATGCTAAAACAAAGGAAGAGCTACTAGGGAGAAATATTTATGATATGTTGCATCCGGAGTTTCATATGGAATGTAAGGAGATTGTAAAGAATGGTGGAATTCACCCTAGGCTTTATCGTGTTTGGACTACCCTGAGTGGGAGAGAAATACATACGGAAGTGGTATCAATTCCTACTACCTTTCAGGGGAAAGAGGCCAATGAGTTAATCATGCAAGATATAACGGAACAGAAAAAATCAGATTCAATGATGATTCAGGCGGAAAAAATGAATGTCGTAGGGCAGCTAGCAGCTGGAATTGCACATGAAATACGAAATCCGTTAACTGCTTTAAAAGGTTTTGTTCAATTATTTCGCTCAGGAACGATACCGAATGAAATGTTTCTAAATATCATGGAGGCTGAGTTGGAAAGGATAGATGTTATCTCTAGTGAGTTTCTAACGCTAGCTCAACCTGCAAATACTGATTTTACTACTGTTGATATTAGAGATTTAGTGAATGATGTTATCGATTTATTGGATACGGAAGCTTTCAAAAAATCAATATCTCTTGTTGTTGAAAATAACGCTATAGAAACAGCAGTTAATGGAATTGGTACACAACTAAAGCAAGTGTTCATTAATTTGATTAAAAACGCAATTGAAGTGATGCAAAACGAGGGGACTATAACTATTGCATTTGAAAATCATGAAGGATTTATTCTTATCTCTGTACATGATGAAGGTGTAGGGATGAGTGAAGAGCAGCTAAAGCGGTTGGGAGAACCATTTTTCACAACAAAACAAAATGGCACAGGATTAGGTCTTATGGTTACATATCGAATTATTAATCAGCATAATGGGGTGGTGGATGTTGAGAGTAAAGTTAACGTAGGGACAACTTTTACAGTAAAATTACCACTGATTGCCGAAAGGTAAAGTGAGCTCTCAGGTTTATTGATTAGTAAATATAGTGTGAGGTATTCTAAACGAACTGAGAGCTTGGAATGGGACACCAAGCTCCATTAGTATCATTTAATTCTTAGTTGCTCCGTGAAGTAGTGCTTTAATTCTAAAAGCGAGGCGGAGGCGTAGCGTTTCATCGGGTTCTTTTAAGCTTCTTCCAATCATTTCCTCGCATTTTTCCAACCGATAAATAACAGTATTTCGATGAACGTATAGTCTCTTTGCTGTTTCTGATAGCTGACAATGTGTTTCTAAATAAACAGATAAAGTATGGAGCAGGACCTGATGATCCTTTTTAGAATCGTTGGCAAAAGCTTGGAATGTATCGTCATAAAACTTTTTTAAATGATCATAAGGAACCATTCGTAAAATTTCTGGTACTTCCTTTGGTTGATAAATTTCAATAAATTGTGTTTTACCTGACATCCTTCCAAAATATAGAGCCTCTGTTGCTTCTTTGTATGACACTGTAACAGATGTAAGTTCTTCTGCATACATGCTTATTCCAAATGAAAGATTTTCCTTATAATGACTCCTTATCCGCATTTGTAGTTTTTCTAATAACTGAACAAATGAATCTTCATATTCCTTTCTTGTTCCATTTAACTCTAATAAAAAAATGTAAGACTGTTCGTTAGTGAAGAGATGGATTTTTTCCTCAAAGTTTTGTAGCTCATATTCAATAGTATCGTAAATTAATTCCTTGTCTGACTGAAGTTGAAGATAAGATTTGTCTTTGTCATCATCATCTATTTGTCCCACAGCACATAAATAGCGTTGATCCTCTATTAGTCCGAATTCCTTTCCACGACTAATGATCTCATCTTGTGTTGAAAATGCATCATTAATGAAATTGGAGAAAAATTCATTTTGTAGGCGTCTTGTCATTTGCTTTAAAGCATTTTCTTTCATTAATTCAAATGAAATGACGTTAGTTGCTTGTTCTATCGTTAATATAGTGGAACGATCTGTGGGTGGGATGTTACCTAAAACACAAAGATAGTTGGACTGCCTATGTGTGTAAACCGGAAAAATGGTAACTGTGTCTTTGTTGTTATTTAATAGTGAAAAAGCTGTATATGATGCTTTTGAAAGATGAAACAGATATTCATTTGCGATTTGATCCAAATACAAATAAATATCTGTTTGCCAATTTAGTTTTGTCAGTGGAAGTAAATGGTCATTTACTAAAAAGACAGGTGAATCAATAAGGTTGGATAAGTTATCTAACATTTTACGAATACCCTGTCCATTCATAATTTGATTTGTGAATTGTTGGTGTGCATCCATAGCATGATGAAGTTCATTTGTTCGAATTTCTAGAATATGACTAAGTGATTTGTTGACAATATCTCCAAGTGATGTATCAACAGGAAGCTCTAGCAACGGAATATTAAGCTTGTTAGCGAGAGTGATCACATCTCTAGGAATCTCCTGCAAAAAACGCTTCGTTTTAATCCCTAATCCTGCACATCCTTGTTTCTCCATTTCCTTAATAAGTTGTAGTAATGCATGAAGATCATCTTTAAAATGAAAGGCTGTTGTAACAAGAAGTTCGTCTTTTTTTAAAAAGTGAATAATGTCAGGTGCATCCATCATATTAACTGTGTTCACTTCACGATCAGTTCCTTGATGCCCACCTAGTAATTTTGCTCCGTGAAAAACAGAAAGATTCAGTAAATCAATTAATCTCATAAATGGTCATCCTTTTTGTTAGGTAATTTACTTAGGTGAATCGATTTCATAATGTATTATTTGTTACCAAAAAACGTATGAATTTTACATTTATTTTAATCATGTTTTTATCTGTGTATTGTTTATTAACGTGTTCAAGAAGAAGAAAAGTGTTTGTTTTTTGATTTAAGAGTCATAATTATGAAATTAACTCGGGTTAAGAGATTCAAAGTTTATTTGTATAAAATAAACAAAAATATTAATGTATGTTCTACATATATGTGAATGATTTTTATTCATGTCTATTTTAAAATTAGATTATATTACTTTTCGTGTCAATAAATATAACATCATTTTTTAGAATAGAATAGGGGGGGATTGGATTGGTTATGAAAGAGAGAGAATCATCTGCCTTATTCATAGAGATTGAACAGATGGTTGAGTGGCTGGCTCAATTCGGAAGAAGTCAAAGTGGTGGCGTGACAAGATTATTATATACAGATGCTTGGCAGGAGGCTCAACATGCACTTAAAAAGAAAATGGAGCAGCTTGGCCTAATAACAAATTTTGACGATGTTGGTAATTTATTTGGAAGATTAAAAGGAACTCATGAAGATGCTAAGACAATTTTAACAGGATCACATATTGATACGGTAAGAGATGGTGGGAAATATGATGGTGCATATGGAATCATTGCAGCTGTAATAGCTGTTCAGCGTTTGCGGGAACAGTATGGAACTCCTAAGAAAAATATAGAGGTTGTCTCTTTGTGTGAAGAAGAGGGAAGTCGCTTTCCGATGACTTATTGGGGATCGGGGAATATAACTGGCGTTAAATCTTTTGAAGATATAACGGATATAAAAGATTCAGAAGAAATTCAGTTTGAAGAGGCGATGAATAAGGTTGGCTTTGGTCAAGGTAAATTCTTGGAGCCATATCGTAATGATCTTGAATGTTTTTTAGAACTTCATATTGAACAAGGGATTGTATTGGAGAAGGAAGAGAAGGCGATTGGTTTAGTGAGTCATATTGTTGGTCAACGTAGATACAATGTTACTGTTTTTGGCGAAAGTAATCATGCAGGAACAACTCCGATGATGTGGCGTAAAGATGCGATGTATACAGCAGCAGAGCTTATTCAAGCTCTCATAGATCGAGGGAAAGAAACTTCACCTGACTTAGTGGTGACGATTGGTCAAATAAGTTTAAAACCAAACATAGCAAATGTTATACCGAAGGAAGCAACATTTAGTGTTGATATTCGGCATAGTGAAGAGTGTGTGTTAGATCAGTTTTGTAATCAAGTCTTTCAAGAGCTTGAACTAATTGCGAATAAACATCAAACAAAGCTAACTATTCATAATTGGATGAATGAAAAGCCGGTCAAGATGAGTGAAAAACTAAATAATTTATCTGAGAAGATTTTAGAAGAAGAACAAATTCCTTATAAATGGATGACAAGTGGTGCTGGGCATGATTCCCAAATTTTCGGTCCATTTTGTCCGACTTCATTATTATTTGTTCCTAGTCAAAATGGAATCAGTCATTCTCCGTTGGAATTTACGAAAACTGAGGATTTGGAAATAGGTATAAAAGTATTAATGAAAATTTTATATGAACTAGCGTATTAAGGGGGAATCAGAATGAGTGTTTTTCAAGAAATTAATGCACCATTACGAACCATTATGACACCGGGACCGGTTGAGGTTGATCCAAGAGTGTTAAGAGCAATGAGTACACCGATTTTAGGGCAATTTGATCCTGCTTTTACTGAAATGATGAATGAAACAATGGAGATGCTTCGTCAGATTTTTCAAACGAAAAATCAATGGGCGTTTCCGATAGATGGAACATCCCGTTCAGGTATTGAAGCTGTGATGTGTAGTGTTATTGAGCCTGGAGATAAAGTGTTAATTCCGATTTTTGGAAGGTTTGGTCATTTATTAACGGAAATTGCTGAACGAAATGGAGCGGAAATCCATACGATCGATTGTGAATGGGGGAAAGTTTTTGATCAGCAAGAAGTGATTGATGAAATCAAAAGGGTAAAGCCTAAGGTGCTAGCAATTGTTCATGGTGAAACCTCAACAGGGTGTATGCAGCCTTTAGATAAAATTGGTCCTGCGTGTCGAGAGCTTGATGTTTTATGTATTGTGGATGCGGTGGCTACAATTGCTGGGACAGAAGTAAAAGTAGATGAATGGAAGCTGGATGCGGTGATTGGTGGGACTCAAAAATGCTTGTCTGTTCCTTCGGGGATGGCGCCGATTACGTATAATGAACGAATAGAAGAAATCTTAGTGAAAAGAAAAAAAGTAGAAAAAGGAATAGCTACAGAAAATGATCACGTGAATGTTGGTCGATCAATTCGTAGTAACTATTTCGATTTAAGCCAGCTTCAGGATTACTGGGGAGAAAGAAGACTGAATCATCATACAGAAGCAACTTCAATGTTATATGCCTTACGTGAAGGAGTTCGAATTGTCTTACAAGAGGGGTTATCTGGACGGTTTGAGCGACACCAATTACATGAAAAAGCACTTGTTGAAGGAATAAAAGCAATGGGATTAGAGTTATTGAATGATGTTCCGTGGAAACTTCCGATGGTGACCTGTGTGCGTATACCTGATGGCATTGATGGAGAGGAAGTTCGGTCAATACTTCTTAATCAATTTGGGATCGAGATTGCAAGCTCTTTTGGTCCTCTCCATGGGAAAATTTGGAGAATCGGAACGATGGGATATAGCTGTCGAAAAGAAAATGTCTTATTTGTTCTGTCAGCTCTTGAAGCTGTTCTAATTCGTCTGGGAGCAAACTTACATGTAGGAAAAGGTTTGCAAGCTACGTTGGATATTTATGAATCAATGAATTTGGTAGCTAAATAGAATTGGTGGAAAAGATTCTGGAGAGCAACCAGAATCTTTTTGTTAAATGTAAAGGGGGATCAGTGTGAGTGATCGATGGAATGCATTTTTTGATGAAAAAATAGAATTGGAACCAACAAAAGGTGGAACATTAAACGGTTTAACGTTTGCTGTAAAAGATGTTATATCGATTAAAGGGTACAAAAATGGTGCTGGAAATCCAGATTGGTTAAAAACTCATAAAGAATCACAAGAACATGCTCCGGTAGTTGTATGTCTTTTAGAACAAGGTGCAAAGTTAGTGGGAACTACACAAACGGATGAAATAATGTACAGTTTAAATGGTGAAAATTTCCATTATGGTACACCTGTAAATCCGAAGGACCCGAGACGAATTCCAGGAGGTTCCTCAAGTGGATCAGCTGTTGCGGTTGCAGCTGGTTTAGTTGATTTTGCTATAGGGACCGATACAGGTGGTTCTGTTCGAATACCTTCGTCTTATTGTGGAATATATGGCTTTCGCCCAACTCATGAAGCTATTTCGGTTGATGGAGTAATTCCGTTGGCAAGAAGCTTTGACACAGTTGGATGGATGACAAGAGACCCGGAACTATTATGTAGAGTCGGAGAAGTGCTATTGGAAGCTCAAAATACAAGTGGTAGTTTTACGGAAATGTTTTTTGCTGAAGATGCATGGGGATTATTGGGTGATGAATATAGAGAGGCATTGTTAAAGACTGTCTCTTCAATGAAACTTCCGAAAATAAGAGAATGGGTCAAAATATCGGAAGAAGGATTATCTGAATGGTCAAGTGCTTTCAGAATTTTACAAGGACTTGAGATTTGGAATGAACATGGAGAATGGATTAAAAAAGAAAAGCCAACATTTGGACCTGGCATTTCTGAAAGGTTTCAATGGACGAGTACGCTTAACTCAAGTGAGAGTCGGCAACAATTTCAGTTTAGGGAGAATATGAAACAATCGATATCTGGGCTCTTAGGGGAAAGTGGAATTATTTGTATTCCGACAGCGCCAGGTCCGGCGCCGCTCCTAAATTTGTATGGAGAAAAAGCGGAACAGTATCGAATGAAAGCAATGCAACTTTCCTGTATAGCGGGGTTGGCTGGTTTGCCGCAGGTTACACTTCCTTTAACAGAAGTGAATGGGCTTCCGATAGGTTTATCGTTTATTGCAAATCAGGATCAAGATCTTAAGCTTCTTAATTGGGTAAAGAGTATTTTAAGATAGGGGGTCCGTTTAATGAAACTTGCAACAATAAAGAACGAAGGTAAAGAGCTTGCTGTTATTGTTACAGCTGAAAAAGCTGTTTCTATTCGAGAGATTAATAGGGTTCTTGGAGTGAATTGGAGTGAAGACCTTTTTAATATTTTACAAAAAAATCAACTTTCTTCATTGAATGACTGGTATAGAAGTGGAGGGTTGGATCAACTCGGAAGTTCTTCGTTAGTGGATGTTGATAACTTGTCATTTGGCCCTTTGTATCGCAATCCAGGAAAGATATGGGGAGTGGGGATGAATTACGTTGAAAAGGCCATTGAGTTATCCGGAAGTCCACCTGGGGAAGAGCCTGTTATTTTTATGAAGCCACTTACTAGTGTGATAGGTCCTGATGATCAGATCGTTTTGCCGGATCAATCTTCACAGGTTACAGCGGAGGCTGAGCTTGGTGTTATTATCGGGAAAACGTGCAAAAATATTAAGGAAGAGGAAGCGCATAATGTTGTTGCTGGTTTTACAACAACGTTAGATATGACGGCAAAAGATATACATGCAAAGGATCCACGTTTTTTACAACGCTCCAAAAGCTTTGATACGTTTTTTAGTTTCGGCCCATACTTTTTAACAGTAGATGAATGGGAAGACTTAGAAGATTTAAGAGTAATGACAAGTATAAATGGTTGTGCGAGGCATCAAAACGTTGTCCGCAACATGATGTTTAAACCTTGGTGGATTGTTTCCTTTTTCTCAGAAATAATGACCCTACATCCTGGAGATATCATTATGACGGGTACTCCGGGATCGGTTCTGATTCGTGACGGGGATGTTGTGGGATGTGAAATCTCTGGGTTTAAGGAGTTGAGAAATTCAGTTGTAGGAAAATATAGTGTTAATCGATTGGAGTAGGTGTCTTCGGAGAGATACCTGCTTTTTGTTTATGTTAGGATTTGTTACTTCTGAAGAATTGTCAGCAATATTTTTAGTTAAATGATACAAAGGGAACATAAACAATTCATAGATCCTCTAATGATTTATCGGAAATTCTACTATAAAATGTAAGTAGATGTTAACTTTATTGACATAGTTGAGTGATGAAGTATTACAATAAGAGATTTAGATGATAAAGGAGGATCACATGGAGACAAATTATGATTTAAAACCAATTTTAAGTGAAAAGAATCGAATACTAGGTCCAAAAGCTTATGTGGCGATGTGGTGGGGAGACGCAGTTATGGTTGGGTCGTTTATGTTAGGATCAAGCCTTATTCCTCCATTCGGTGAATTAAACTTAACACAAGCATTAATTGGATTAGTTTTGGCGAATATACTTGCGGCCTTATTATTTGCATTAAATGGTAGAGTGGGGTGGAAGCATGGAATACCTATGGTTGTTCAACTTCGTTCATCCTTCGGCCCAGTTGGAGCAAAAATACCTTCGTTAATGCGTGCAATACCAGCACTATTTTGGTATGGAGTCCAAAGCTGGTTAGGAGCACAAGCCTTAAATCAAATTTTCATGGATATATTCGGTTTTAATAATGTTTGGGTATGGTTCTTCGGGTTTCAAGCATTACAAATATACTTATCTGCTAAAGGAATCAAATCGATTAAGTGGATTGAAGTGGTTGGTTCTGTTGTCATTATGTTAGGCGTTGTGTACTTAATCTTCTTATTTTTATCTACATTTGGCTTTGAAGTAACAGAGACGGCTAATATTAGCGGTTCATGGGGTATTCCATTTTGGCTGGCTATTTCAGTTTTGATAGGTCAATTTTCAGCTTTATTATTGAATGTGTCAGATTATACAAGATATTTTCCTAGAAAAGCTTCTGCTAAAACATTTATCGGGTCGCATGTAGTAGGTATAGTTCCACCAATGATTTTGTTACCTATCGTTGGAATTCTTGGTGCAGCTGCTGTAGGAATATGGAATCCAGTAGATATTATATCTGATCATATTTCAAGTATGTTTGCAAGTATCATCATTTTATTGTTTATTGCAATTGCTCAAATTACAACAAACTTAGTTGCAAATATAATGCCACCAGTGCTTGTGGCAATGGATATTTTTAAGATTTCGTGGGAAAAGGCATGTGTAATTGTCGGAATATTAGGTATAATCACTTGTCCATGGTATATCATGACTGATTCAACTTTTAATCTATTTATCTCCATTGTCTCTGCATTTTTAGGGCCAATTTTTGCTGTGATGGTAGCAGATTTCTATTTAGTACATAAAGGAAACTACAATGTTAACAAACTTTATGATGTGAAGACCCTGTTTCCAGCATTTAAAGGGTGGAATCCAGCTGCAATTATTGCAATTGCTGTAGGTACTTGTTTTTCATTTATTAATGTTGATCTATCTTGGTTGTTAGGAATTGTTCCAGCTGGGGTTGTTTATACAGTAATTATGAGACTATGGATAATAAAGCGTGATGAGTATGTTAAAGAAGGATTTGAGCAGAGCTTTACACAATCAACTGATATCGAAGATCAAGCAGTGTAAAAAAGGGATTGGTGCTTAAGTAAACCTTAAGCACTGCTTTCATTTTAAAATATAAAGGGGATGAAATAGTGGAACAGTTAGATCTAATCATAAAAAATGGAAGTGTTGTTCTACCATCAGGTCTAGAGAAAATGGACATTGGAATAAAAGACGGAAAAATCACTGAAATAGAAAAAGCTATAACAAAAAGTACACTCAACATATGGGACGCTACTAATCAATACATTTTCCCAGGAATGATCGATGTTCATGTACATTTTAGTGAGCCAGGAAGAGAGCATTGGGAAGGTTTCCATACTGGCTCACAAATGATGGCTGCTGGTGGTTGTACAACATATTTTGATATGCCGTTAAATGGAATTCCCTCTACAGTTACGAAAGAAGCTCTTTATGAAAAAGCAAAATTAGGTAATGAAAAATCTTATGTCGATTTTGGGTTGTGGGGAGGACTCGTCCCGGGAAACGAATCGGATTTAGAAGAACTGGCGCATTCTGGTGCAATCGGATTTAAAGCATTTCTCTCAACTACAGGTAATAAAGAGTTTGAAGCGGTTGATGATATAACTTTACTTAATGGAATGAAGAAGATCGCCAAATTAGGGAAAATTTTAGCGCTTCATTCAGAAAGTGCGGCAATAACAAATTGGTTAAAAGAACAGAAGGAACAAGAAGGAAATATAAGTGCAGATGATTATTTAGAAACACGACCTATTATAGCTGAAGTAGAAGCAGTTGAACGAGCTATTTATTATTCAGAGCTTACAGGCTGTCCACTTCATTTTGTTCATATTAGCTCAGCGAAAGCGATTGAGAAGATTGAAGAGGCTAAAGCAAAGGGACTAAACATCACAGTGGAAACATGTGCTCATTATTTATTATACAACCATGAACATTTAAGGGAATTAGGAACTGTGGCAAAATGTGCACCACCTTTACGAGAAAAAGAAGAGCAGGAGAAGTTAATTACCTTATTAATCAACGGGAAATTCGATA
>NZ_JBLUOI010000079.1:0-21272 GCF_048059995.1 Metabacillus sp. YM-086
CTGGGTAGCTATGTGCGGAAGGGATAAGTGCTGAAAGCATCTAAGCATGAAGCCCCCCTCAAGATGAGATTTCCCATAGCATTAGCTAGTAAGATCCCTGAAAGATGATCAGGTTGATAGGTCAGAGGTGGAAGCGCGGTGACGTGTGGAGCTGACTGATACTAATCGATCGAGGACTTAACCTAATAGAAAAGCGGAAGAAGCTCCGCTCAAATCCATAGGGAATTGGTGCGATCGAGATGAAGTCGTTTTTTGACTTCTTCGAGAGAGTGAAATTACCGTAGGATTTGGCTTCTGGAGCTGGACAAAGTAAGAGTGTAAACTCAGTAGAGTGAAGTTGAATTGTGAATCGTTATCTAGTTTTGAAGGAACATCCTTCAAACTAAATATTATTTGGTGATGATGGCGAAGAGGTCACACCCGTTCCCATGCCGAACACGGAAGTTAAGCTCTTCAGCGCCGATGGTAGTTGGGGGTTTCCCCCTGTGAGAGTAGGACGTCGCCAAGTAAGATGAGAAAAGATCAGTAGAGATGCTGGTCTTTTTTTGTGAAGTTATAAAATGAAATGTTGAGGGTTGTAGAAATCTGTAGAATCGAAGATAAAACCTTAATAATCGTAGATAAAGTACCCAGAATCGAAGATAAAACTTTAATAATCGTAGATAAAGTATTCAGAATCGAAGATAAACATAAAAACCACATCTAAATTGTCTATGGAAGTGAATCTGTAGCTCTAGCCTTAAGCAGAAAACCTGTGTTTACACAGTAATCACAAGCTAAATGAAGCTAAAAATTTCAAAATAACAAAGAAAACTCTGTAAAAAACAAAAAAAGAGCATATCACAAAGAATATGCCCTTCATCTATTCACCTTGCGTATCAACTTTATTTCTAACCAACATTATTCTACAAAATCCGGGAAGTGACAGGCACCACCTCTCAAAATCCGGGAAGTGACAGGCACCACCTCTCAAAATCCGGGAAGTGACAGGCACCACCTCTCCACCTCTAAGAATAAAGCGGCGGGTTTTTCACTCTTCTTAATTTTTCTAAGTAGTATTGGTATTTAGGGTCAGATGTTTGTGTGTTTGTTATGTTTTTTTCACATTCTACACATATGAAACTCGTATAGAGATGAATTCCTGTTTCCTTTTCCTTGTCACATATAATGCAAGTTTCCCCATTTAAATGTTGTAAACTAGTAGAATTCATATTCTCCACCTCCATACCTTTTATTTTGACCAAAAGTTTATTATTGTATACACAATTATGAATTTAATTATTTTTGTTATCCGTATAATATGTATTGGGCGCTTATCTGTGATTGTTAATCATTGATTTTTTAAAAAGTATAGCTGTACATATTTTCTTCGGTCGATAAGGAAGTTAAGTATTGTTATAATTAGTTTATAGATAATAAAGGACGATGATTATAATATGAAAATGCCTCTTTATTCGGCTTTGCAGAAGCATGCTGAGAGGAATTCTTTATCATTGCATGTGCCGGGACATAAAAACGGGACAGTAATGTTAAAACAAATGGAGCAGGTTTATAAGGATATTTTACGTTATGATGTAACTGAGTTAACTGGTTTGGATGATTTACATGATGCTAAAGGAGTCATAGCTGAGGCACAACAGTTAACGGCAGAGTTATATGGAGTTGAAAGGTCTTATTTTTTAGTTAATGGATCAACCGTTGGAAATCTGGCGATGATACTAGGATCTTGTCTAGAAGGTGAGGAAGTTCTAGTCCAACGCAATTCACATAAATCAATTATACATGGCATTCAGCTTGCTGGAGCTACCCCTATATTTTTATCACCAAAAGTGGATGAAGATTATCAAGTTCCTAGTTATATTGAATGCGACAGGGTAAAGAAGGCAATCTCCCTTTATCCAAATGCGAAGGCCTTAATCATAACGAATCCTAACTATTATGGATTAACAGTTCATTTAAAAGAAGTTATAGAATTTGCACATAAATATCATATTCCTGTACTAGTGGATGAGGCACATGGCGCCCACTTTATAGCTGGAAATGGATTTCCGATGTCAGCGATAGAGGCTGGTGCTGATGTTGTTATTCATTCTGCTCATAAAACTTTACCGGCAATGACAATGGGGTCGTATCTACACTTTAATAGCAAGCTTATAGATAGAGAAAAGATAGAATTTTATTTATCGATGCTACAAAGTAGTAGTCCGTCATATCCTATCATGGCATCATTGGATATGGCTCGAGCTTATCTAGAAAGAACCATAAAAGAGGAAGCACAAGTTGACATTATAAAATCTACAGAAATAATAAAACAGCAGATTAAGGCACTGAATTATTTGGACGTGATTGAAACGAATGATAAACTTATACATTCAGATCCTTTGAAAGTCACAATTCGCTCTACAAATGGATTATCAGGTTACGAGCTACAGAGTTATTTAGAACATCATGGAATATTTACAGAGTTAGCTAATCCTGATCATGTTTTATTTATTTTGCCACTTGCAAGTGATTGTTCATTAGGTGAAAAGTTAGCATCAATCCAACCTCCACCAAACAATGCAAAGTCGAACATGAATCAGAAAGTTTGGAGAGAGTTTGAGGAAATTGGCATACATAGATTAGAAAGATCTTATTCATATTTAAAAAAATGTGAAAAGCAAATAGTTATGTTAGAGGAAGCAGTTGGACATTTTTCTGCGGAGTCAATCATTCCATATCCGCCAGGTATTCCTTTTATTATGATAGGACAAACGATTACAGCTGATTTGATAGATCGCTTAAAAGAACTACTCCAATCAGGTGTAAACATTCAAGGTGACAGTAATATTAAACAAGGCAAAATAAGTATCTATAAGAGGTGACATTGTTTGAAAGGCAAATTTATTACATTTGAAGGTCCAGAGGGAGCAGGAAAAACTTCTGTCCTTGAGGAATTGATGAAAGACATAAAAGTTATCGAGACAGAAGCTGTTTTTACAAGGGAGCCTGGTGGTATCCATATTGCTGAGAAAATAAGAGAGGTTATCTTACATAAAGATCATACTGAAATGGATCCTCGAACAGAAGCCCTGCTTTATGCTGCAGCGAGAAGGCAACATTTAGTTGAAAAGGTTATTCCTGCAATCGAGTCCGGTAAAGTCGTTTTTTGTGATCGATTTATTGATAGTTCATTGGCGTATCAAGGGTATGCAAGAGGATTAGGAATTGATGAAGTGTTTTCAATAAATGAATTTGCGATTAATGGATTAATGCCTGATCTAACTTTTTACTTTAAAATTGACCCTGAGGTAGGGCTTCAGAGAATAGCAAAAAGTTCAGAAAGAGAAAAAAATCGTTTGGACTTAGAAAATATATCGTTTCATCGGAAAGTACAGGAGGGATATCAAAAAGTTCTAGAAAGATTTCCAGACCGTATAATTGTGATTGATGCTGAAAAATCAATTGGTGAAGTAGTAAATGACGTAAAAACAGCATTAAAAAGGGTGATTTCTTTTTAAGCATAAGCTATCATGAAATTACCATTAAACAAGCAATGATTCACATAGATGGACATGTTACAATAAAGGGAGGCTTCTATATATGAAGTTAATTATTGTTGTTGTACAGGACCAAGATAGTAATAAACTCTTAAATGCACTTACTGAGCATAATTTCCGTGTTACAAAACTATCAAGTTCAGGTGGATTTCTTAAATCCGGTAATACAACATTTATGATTGGTACTGAGGATATTAGAGTTGATAAAGCATTGCAAATTGTTAAGGATAATTGTAAGTCGAGAGATCAGCTTGTGGCACCAGTTTCACCAATGGGTGGAAATGCCGACTCATTTATTCCATACCCTGTTGAAGTAGAGGTTGGAGGAGCAACTGTTTTCGTTCTACCTGTTGAACAATTTCATCAATTTTAAGATTGATTTAGATAATGTCTATATGGCCTTATAAGCCATGGAGGTATATGATGAAGATAAGTCAGGATATAAGATCTACCTTGGATAAAAGAGGAATGGAACAGAAGGTAGCTCAAGCATCTTCAAAGGGCTTCCAAGACCTCATTGTCAAGCAAGGTAATAAGCTACAAAATGATCAGCTAACGAAATTGTTGGCAAATATAGATGATGCAGGCCGAAGGTTAGGAAAGTCAAGAAACTTCAGTGATTTGTCAAAGTATAAGCTTTTAGTTAAAAAGTTTATTCATGAGGCTGTTGAATACGGAATGAATATGAAGCAGTCAAGAAGCTGGGATTATAATGGAAACAGCCGTTCTTTAAAAATTATTGAACAGGTTGATGAGTTATTAATAAATCTTACAGATGAAATGATGAGTAAAGAAAGTTCATCAATTGATATTCTTGCAAAAATAGGCGAGGTTAAAGGCTTACTTGTTAACCTCTATACGTAGAGAGTGATGAGTAATATGGACAAAAACTGGCAAGAACTAGTCACATATCAACCGCGTGTGATGAAGTTATTAGCAAATAGTATTCAAAAACAACGGTTAGCACATGCCTATTTGTTTGAAGGAAAGAAAGGGACAGGCAAGAAAGATGCTGGAATTCTTTTAGCAAAAAGTTTCTTTTGTGAAAATCTTCAAACCTATGAACCATGTGATAACTGTAAAAACTGTAGAAGAATAGATTCAGGAAATCACCCTGATGTTCATATTGTAGAACCAGATGGATTATCAATAAAAAAGGGACAAATTCAAGCTTTGCAAGAAGAGTTTTCTAAGTCTGGAGTAGAGTCCAATAAAAAGCTTTATATGATTATCCATGCTGATAAAATGACTGTTAATGCAGCTAACAGCTTATTAAAGTTTTTAGAAGAGCCTAACGCAAACACAATTGCCATTCTAATAACTGAACAGTATCATAAAATATTAAATACAATTCTTTCAAGGTGTCAGCTATTATCCTTTCACCCACTACAGCCTATTGCAATCCAAGAAACCCTTGAGAAGTCAGGAGTAGCGAAGCATATTGCCGCATTAGTGTCGCAACTAACAAATGATCTTAATGCTGCATTGGACTTAACAAAAGATGATTGGTTTGCGCAGGCTAGATTGAAAGTGATAAAATTGTATGAGGTCCTTATCACTCAAAAAGGACAGGCACCATTATTTATACACACGGAGTGGATGAACCACTTTAATGATAAAGATAAGCAAGATACAGGGTTAGACTTGCTATTATATTTATATAAAGATGTCTTATCTATACAAATAGGTAATGAAGAAAACATTATTTATCATGACATCATTCAGCAAATAAAACAGCATGCCCTTCAAATGACCCAAAGAAGTGTAACAGAGAAGATTACTTCTATATTAGAAGCTAAAAAAAGGCTTCATGCCAATGTGAATCCACAATTACTTATGGAGCAATTGGTTTTAACATTGCAGGAGGGATAAGTTTGTATAATGTTGTAGGTGTTCGCTTTAAAAAGGCGGGCAAAATATATTATTTTGACCCTAATGGTCTTCATATAGATGATGATGATTTTGTCATTGTTGAGACAATTCGAGGAATTGAATATGGAAAAGTTGTTTTAAATAATAAAAAGGTAGAAGAAAATGATGTTGTTTTGCCTTTAAAAAAGGTGATTCGTCTTGCTGATGAAAAGGACCGTTTAATGGTTCAGGAAAATCAAGAAGCAGCATCAGAAGCCTATCATGTGTGTCAGAAAAAAGTGTCAGAACATGGACTAGATATGAAGCTAGTTGATGTTGAATATACATTTGATCGCAATAAGGTCATCTTCTACTTCACTGCAGATGGTCGTGTTGACTTTAGAGAATTAGTAAAAGACTTAGCAGCTATTTTTAAAACCAGAATTGAACTACGACAAATTGGTGTACGTGACGAGGCAAAAATGCTTGGTGGCATAGGGCCTTGCGGACGTATGCTGTGTTGTTCTACTTTTCTAGGGGACTTTGAACCAGTCTCTATTAAAATGGCAAAGGATCAAAATTTATCTTTAAATCCGACGAAAATATCTGGTCTATGTGGTCGTCTTATGTGCTGTTTAAAGTATGAAAATGATGAATATGAATCGGCAAAAGAACAGCTTCCGGATTTAGGAGAAATGATTGAAACACCTAATGGACAAGGTAAAGTCGTTGGTTTAAATATATTAGAGAAAATATTACAGGTAAACCTAGTGGAACAAGAACGCGTGGTTGAATACACTTGGGATGAATTGCAGAAAGAAGGCGTAGTTCCAATGCAATCCACAGATTAATGAGGTGGCACAAGTGGATAAGAAGGAGATATTTGAATCTGTCAGCAGTATGGAAGAGCAAATCGGATCTCTATATACTCAATTAGGTGAATTAAAGCAGCATCTGGCTGAACTTATTGAGGAAAATCATCATTTACAAATAGAAAATGAGAACTTGCGCCGACGCTTAGATTCAACAATAACAAATACAAAAAGTACGGTAAAAACAAAAAAGACAAAATCAAAAGAAAAACAGCAAAAAAAGCAGAATTCAGTTGATATAGGTGAAGGGTATGATAATTTAGCAAGACTGTATCAAGAGGGCTTTCATATTTGTAATTTACATTATGGAAGCATTCGCAAAGATGGTGATTGTTTATTTTGCTTATCATTCTTAAATAAGAAATAATAAACTGACTCATATTGATTATGTGTCAGTCTTTTTTTTACTATTAGAAAGTATAGAAAAGTGAAGGCTATCATCATAATGGCTTGGAGTTGAGCCAACTTTATATAAAGCACACAATAGAGCGCTTAAAAAGGAGCATAGAGAAAGATGGTTAAGTTAATAGGTGACGAAAGATTGGATTATTTATTAGCTGAAAATCTAAGAATTATCCAAAGTCCAACAGTTTTTTCCTTTTCATTGGATGCTGTATTACTTTCTAGATTTGCATATATGCCTATTCAAAAAGGAAAGATCATTGATTTATGTACGGGTAATGGGATTGTCCCGCTTATTCTTAGTACAAGAACAAAAGGAAATATCGTAGGTGTTGAGATTCAAGAAAGACTTTATCAAATGGCTATAAGAAGTGTTGAATATAATAAGTTAGAAAATCAAATTAAGCTAATCCATGGTGATTTAAAAGACATGCCAAATGAACTTGGATATGGAAAGTTTGATGTTGTGACATGCAACCCTCCTTATTTTAAAACTCCTGCTAAAGATAAACAAAATCTTAATGAGCATCTCGCCATTGCAAGACATGAAATTTTATGTACATTAGAAGATGTGATAAGAGTATGTAGTCAACTTGTAAAACAAGGCGGAAAAGTTTCAATAGTTCATAGACCAGGGAGATTAGTTGACATAACAGAGCTAATGAGAAAATATGGGGTAGAGCCGAAACGGATACAATTTGTTTATCCAAAACAAGGAAAAGAAGCAAATACACTCTTAATTGAAGGAATAAAAGGTGGACAAGCTGACTTGAAGTTAATGCCTCCAATCTTTGTGTATGATGAGAATCATGAATATACGCCGGTTATAAAGAAAATATTATATGGATCTGAGAACGGTTAACACTAAGGAGAAGGATAAATGGGGAACCATTATTTTTATGTGTTAGAGTGCAGTGATGGAAGCTATTATGCTGGATATACAGTTGATTTAGAAAAACGAATTCAAAAACATAATGATGGAAAAGGTGCAAAGTATACGAGAGGAAGAACTCCTGTGAAACTTTTATATTCTGAGGAGTATGACTCCAAAGGCGATGCACTAAGGATGGAAATTAGTTTTAAAAAGTTAACAAAGGAAAAAAAGAAACAATACATAGAGAGCAGGTAATAAATATGATAAAAACTCAAAAAAGCTTTCAACAAGAAGAAAGTGAAATCGGAAACTTGTATTTAGTACCGACTCCGATTGGAAATCTTGAGGATATGACATTTCGAGCTATTAAGGTGTTAAAAGAAGTAGATTTAATTGCAGCTGAAGATACAAGACAATCAAAAAAATTATGTAATCATTTTGAGATCTCTACACCTATTTTTAGCTATCATGAACATAATAAAGAAACTAGTGGAAATCGTGTCATTGAGTATTTACAGCAAAATAAGAATATAGCTTTAATTAGTGATGCGGGAATGCCAACCATTTCAGATCCTGGAAGTGAATTGGTGAAACAAGTCCTGGAAATAGGAGGAAAGGTGATCCCATTACCGGGTGCTAACGCAGCATTAACAGCTCTAATTGCATCAGGTATTACACCTCAACCGTTTTTCTTTTTTGGCTTTTTAGATCGACAAAAAAAAGAAAAAAGAAATCAATTAGAGTCACTACGTATTCGAAAAGAAACGATTATTTTATACGAGTCCCCGCATCGCCTAAAAGAAACATTACAGCTTATGCATGAAAGCTTAGGAAATCGTACAATCTGTTTATCGAGAGAATTAACTAAGAAATTTGAAGAATTTATACGCGGAAGCATAGAGGATGTAATGAAGTGGACAGAGGAAACAGAAATCCGCGGAGAGTTTTGTATCATTATTGAAGGCACTAGTGAAGAGATACTTATTGAGGAAGACATTTGGTGGGATTCACTGTCTATGAAAGAACATGTTGAACATTATATAAACGAGGGTTTATCATCTAAAGATGCGATTAAAAAGGTTGCAACTGAAAGAAAGATTCAGAAGAGAGATGTTTATCAAGCATTTCATGTAGAATAAAAAAGGGATCAATCATGATCCCTTTTTTACTATCAGGATTAAAAACTAAGTGTATTAACAAAGTTACTTATCTGATTATATATAAATCTTAATCTAAAGATTAGAATTATTTATTATTAATTAATTGGTTTTGAATTTCAGATAAAATTAGTTCAGCACCTTCACGGCTTAAAACTAATTTACCATTAGCTAACGCTAGGTTATCATCAGAAACTTCACCAGTAATTTGGCAAGTCATATTTGGTTTGTATTTCTTTAAGATGATTTTATCATCATCAACATAAATTTCTAATGCATCCTTTTCTGCAATTCCAAGTGTGCGGCGAAGCTCGATAGGGATAACAACACGCCCTAATTCGTCAACTTTACGTACAATTCCTGTAGATTTCATTTTAATGATCTCCTCTCAATCTATATATGCTCTATATTTTTGATAAACTTCGTCAATATTCGACAAAAAATGATTTGAATTAAGCATATCAGTGTTTCCAATAAACGTCAATCATTTTTATTATATTTCCATGTAAAAATATAGGGGAATCTTTTCAGAAAACTGATATAACAAGGTTTATCTAATTAAATACCCAGAAAATATGTAATTAAAACCTATAAATGGAATATAATTGATATACAATTTGTTACAAAAAGCACGATTTCTCAGTTGGTGTTTCGACAAAGTCCTGTATGTTTTCGACAAAATTCAATAGGCACATGTCGAATGAGGGAAATAGAAAAACTTTAGGTATATATTCTTGATATTAAGGGCTAAGATGGTATCATAAAGAGTATGAAAAAGTTTGAGGTGGATAGGTTAGTATTGTCAACCTACCTGAGTACATAAAAAACCTAATGAAATCACAGGACTTGATCAAATGAATATTATGTTGAATAAACCATACTAAATCGCTCTCGTCCTTAGGGGCGAGGGCGTTTTTGCTAGAAATACTACATAATAGTTATTTAGTTTTAAGGAGGTTACATAATGGAAAATAATCAAAAAACATTTTATATTACCACTCCTATTTATTATCCGAGTGGAAAACTGCACATTGGACATGCTTATACAACAGTAGCAGGAGATGCAATGGCGCGTTATAAGCGTATGCGAGGCTTTGATGTTATGTATTTAACAGGAACGGACGAGCATGGTCAAAAGATTCAACGAAAAGCAGAAGAAAGTAATATTACACCTCAAGCATATGTAGATGGAATTGTATCAGGAATTAAAGATCTTTGGAATAAAATGGACATTTCATACGACGATTTTATTCGTACTACTGAAGAACGTCATAAGGTTGTTGTTGAAAAAATATTTTCTAAACTTGTTGAACAAGGTGATATTTATTTAGATGAGTATGAGGGCTGGTACTCAGTTCCGGATGAAACGTTTTATACAGAACTGCAGTTAGTGGACCCAATTAAGGAAAATGGGAAAATTGTTGGTGGTAAAAGTCCGGATAGTGGTCATCCAGTCGAATTAGTTAAAGAAGAATCTTACTTCTTTAAAATGAGTAAGTATGCAGACCGCTTGTTAGCTTATTATGAAGAAAACCCTGAATTCATTCAACCAGAATCAAGGAAGAATGAAATGGTTAATAACTTCATTAAACCGGGTCTAGAAGATTTAGCTGTATCTCGCACAACATTTGATTGGGGAGTAAAGGTACCTGGCGATCCAAAGCATGTTATATATGTTTGGATAGATGCACTTTCTAATTACATTACAGCTCTTGGTTATGGTACAGAGAATGAAGAGAAATATAAAAAATATTGGCCGGCTAACGTTCATATAGTAGGAAAAGAAATTGTACGCTTCCATACAATTTATTGGCCAATTATGTTAATGGCACTAGATTTACCTCTTCCTAAAAAAGTATTTGCTCATGGTTGGTTGCTAATGAAAGACGGTAAAATGTCAAAATCAAAAGGTAATGTTGTTGATCCTGTTACCTTAATTGATAAATATGGCTTAGATGCACTTCGTTATTATCTTCTAAGGGAAGTACCTTTTGGATCTGATGGAGTCTTTACTCCGGAAGGATTTATAGATCGTGTTAATTATGATTTAGCAAATGATTTAGGAAACTTACTAAATCGAACAGTAGCAATGATTGATAAATACTTTGAAGGTAAAGTTCCAACATATAATGGTTATCAAACAGAGTATGATGAACCTCTAGTGAAAGCATCACAAGATATGCTTAAGAAGTATGAAGATTCAATGGAAAGAATGGAATTCTCTATTGCCCTTTCATCTTTATGGCAATTTGTTAGCCGAACAAATAAATATATTGATGAAACGCAACCATGGGTATTGGCCAAAAACGAAGAAGATCGTGAAAAATTAGGTTCTGTCATGGTTCATCTTGCAGAATCATTACGAGTCATTGCTGTACTATTAAAGCCATTCTTAACTGAAACACCAGTGAAGATTTTTAGTCAGCTTGGTATAGAGGATCAGGATCTTCAAAATTGGGATAGCCTTACTTCATTTGGACAAATAAAAGGAACAAAAGTGAATAAACAAGCTCCAATTTTCCCTCGACTTGAAGTAGAGGAGGAAGTTGCCTATATTAAGGAGCAAATGAAAGATTCTGCACCAGTGGAAGAGAAGAAAGAAGAAGTAGCAGCTCCTGAAACAATGGAGGAAATCACAATTGATGACTTTATGAAGGTTGATCTTCGTGTAGCAGAGGTCATTCATGCTGAACCTGTGAAAAAGGCCGATCGTTTATTAAAAATTCAATTAGATTTAGGCTATGAAAAAAGGCAAGTAGTATCTGGAATTGCAAAGCACTATAAGCCAGAAGATTTAATTGGTAAAAAGGTGATTTGTGTTGTGAACTTAAAGCCAGTAAAACTACGTGGTGAGCTTTCTCAAGGTATGATCTTGGCAGGTTCACAAGGTGATATGCTCTCAGTAGCCACAGTTGATGCTGATCTTCCTAATGGTTCGAGGGTAAAATAATAAGTTTACATTAAAAAATGCTTAATAATGAAGTAATAGTTGAAATATCCTGTGGATAGCACAAAGGGAGGTATACAGTCCAAGAGCTGTTTTCTCCCTAAGGATGTTTCATTCTCGAATAATAAACATGATATTTGTCTAAAAAGCAAAAAAAATGGGTGTTCCACGTGTAACAATTTGTTGAACACCTTTTTGTTTTGTCGAATAGAATGAGAAAGGGAGTTAGTTATCGTGCTTTTTGATACACATGCACATTTAAATGCTGTGCAATTTGAGGAAGATTTAGAAGAGGTTATCGAACGTGCAAAGAGTGAGGATGTTTCACATATTGTTGTTGTAGGTTTTGATCATGAAACGATTAAAAGAGCAATGGAGTTAATAGAACAGTATGATATGATGTATGCTGCAATCGGCTGGCATCCTGTAGATGCAATAGATATGACCGAAGAAGATCTAAGTTGGATTAGGGATTTATCACAACATCCTAAAGTAGTTGCTATTGGAGAAATGGGATTAGATTATTATTGGGATAAATCGCCAAAAGAGATACAAAAAGAAGTATTTAGAAAGCAAATTCAGCTAGCAAAAGAAGTGAATCTGCCAATTATTATTCATAACCGTGATGCAACTGAGGATGTCGTGAAGATATTACAGGAGGAAAACGCTAGTGAAGTTGGAGGAATTATGCACTGTTTCACAGGTAGTTTAGAGGTTGCAAAACAGTGTATGGAGATGAATTTCTACATTTCATTTGGTGGACCAGTGACGTTTAAGAATGCAAAGAAACCAAAGGAAGTAGTCAAAGAAATTCCAATGGACCGGTTATTAATTGAAACAGATTGCCCTTATTTAACTCCCCACCCATACAGAGGAAAACGTAATGAGCCGAGTTATGTGAGATATGTGGCTGAACAGATTTCTGAGTTAAGAGGAGTAAGTTTTGAAGAAGTTGCAGGAAAAACGTCCGACAATGCAATGAGAGTATTCGGCATAACTCGATAACGAACGTTGTCGAGTTATGGAAGAGCTTGTCCACTTAAAGGATAAATCAATCAGTTCTACATGTCTATTTTTCCTCATAGTATATCTTTGTCGATAACTCTTGCTTCACTTTTTTCATAATTTTAAGCATAATTATGATTACGTTGGAAAAATGAGACAACGTTAGAAGGGTTGACAAGAAGAAAGATACTCTATATAATCCACGAGGAAGAAGGAGGCGGTTTTCATTTTAAGCAAAAATGTAAAAAAGCTGTTTTCCGAGAAAGTCTTAAAAAACAAATTTGTCCTTTCCGCTACTAGTTTACTAGTATTGGGAACAGGTACTGCATTTGGTACATACGAGATGACGAAAGAAACAGTCTTACTTACCGTAAACGGTAAAGAGGAGAGAGTTCGTACTCATGCAGAAACTGTAAATGATTTGCTAGAAGAAAGAGATATAGATACAAGGAAGGAAGATGACATATTACCTTCAGTCGATCAAAAGATTAAAGATAATATGGAAATCACCTATAAAGCAGCAAAGCCAATTAAAGTTGCAATGGGTGATGAACGAAGGACAATTTGGACAACAGCGGATACAGTAAAAGAACTGATACAACAAGAAAACCTGGATGTCACAGAGCATGATCAAATTAAACCAGCTTTAGATACAGTAATAGAAAGCGATTTGTCATTAACAATTGATAAAGCATTTCAGATTACACTAAATGTTGGCGGAGAAAAACAACAAGTATGGACGACTTCGACTACTGTCGCTGACTTTTTAAAAAATCAAAACGTTAAATTGAATGAATTAGATAAAGTTGAACCGGCTCTGACAGAAGAAGTAGCTGAAAAGAGAGATATTACGGTTACACGGGTAGAAAAAGTCACCGATGTAGTGGAAGAACCAATAGCCTTTGATGTTGTAACGAAAAAAGATAACAACATCGAAAAAGGAAGTCAGAAAGTGCTTGAGTCCGGTAAAGAAGGAAAGCAAGAGAAACATTTTGAAGTCATTTTGGAAAATGGAAAAGAAATTTCTAGGAAACTACTTAAAACAGAAACAGTCCAAGAAAGTGAAGATCGTGTGGTTGCCTTAGGTACAAAGGTAGTGCAACAAACAAGCACTGTATCTCGCGGAAATGATTCTGTTGCAAGGGAATTTTATGTAAGTTCAACAGCATATACAGCAAGCTGTAATGGCTGTTCAGGTACAACAGCTACAGGTATTAATTTACGTGCCAATCCTAACGCTAAGGTAATTGCAGTTGATCCTAATGTGATTCCATTAGGAACTAAGGTTTACGTCGAAGGCTATGGATATGCAGTTGCTGGAGATACAGGTTCCGCTATTAAAGGGAATAAAATTGATGTATTCTTCCCTTCAAAATCAGCTGCCTATCGATGGGGTTCGAAGAGAGTAAAAATAAAAATTTTAGAATAGATCATAACAGAGGATGTTTAGTCCTCTGTTTTTTATTTTTTATTACTTAGCTGTAAACCTTTTGTTCAAACTCTGAGCATTGTATACTGTTTATATTCTCTTTAGGTAAGAATAGATACTAACAATGAAGTTCTTCACTACATAAGACGTAATAGCAGTTAAAAAAGTTTCAAGTTTTTTGGAGGAAATAATGAAAATAAAAGAAATTATTGTTGTTGAAGGAAAAGATGATACAACAGCCATTAAACGAGCAGTTGATGCCGATACAATAGAAACAAATGGCTCATCGATTGGAGATGCTGTCATTGAGCAAATAAAGCTCGCACAACAAACGAGAGGCGTTATTTTATTCACAGATCCCGATTTTCCAGGGGAGAAAATTAGAAAAACAATTGCTGAGCTTGTTCCAGGATGTAAGCATGCATTTTTACCAAAGAATGAAGCAAGACCAAAGCGAGGAAAGGGCATTGGAGTAGAACATGCTTCCATCGATGCCATCCAACAGGCACTTGAATCTGTGAAGGAAGAGATGACAGAGTTTGTAAGTGAGATTGAGTTTGAGGATTTATTAGATGCAGGCTTAATAGGCGGAAATCAAGCAAAAGATCGACGAGAAAGACTAGGGATACTATTAAAAATTGGTTATACAAATGGAAAACAACTTCATAAAAGGCTGCAGATGTTTCAAATCAGTAAAGCGGAATTCATTCATGCAGTAAAGAAGATTCTACAGGAGGAAACTAAATAATGATAAAAGATATCGCAACTCCAGTAAGAACAAAAGCCATTTTAGAAAAGTATGGATTTTCTTTTAAAAAAAGCTTAGGTCAAAATTTCTTAATTGAACCAAATGTCCTTTCAAGAATTGTAGATCATGCTAATGTGACAGACAAAACAGGGGTTATAGAGATAGGTCCTGGAATTGGTGCATTAACTGAGCAGCTTGCACGAAGAGCTAAGAAGGTAGTAGCCTTTGAAATAGACAAACGCCTTCTTCCAATCTTAAATGAAACATTAAGCCCATATGAAAATATAACAGTTATTCATCAGGATGTATTGGAAGCTGATTTGAAAAAAGCAATTGAAGAAAATTTTAGCGATTGTGAAGAGATTATGGTTGTGGCAAATCTCCCTTACTATGTAACAACACCAATCATTATGAAATTGCTAGAAGATAAGCTTCCTCTTAAGGGAATTGTTGTTATGCTTCAAAAGGAGGTAGCAGACAGAATATCAGCCGCTCCATCAACAAAGGAATATGGATCACTTTCGATTGCTGTTCAATACTATACAGAGGCTAAAACCGTTATGACAGTGCCTAAGACAGTGTTTGTTCCGCAACCTAATGTAGATTCAGCTATTATCCGATTGTTAGTAAGAGACAAGCCTACTGTAGAAGTGGAAGATGAAGACTTCTTTTTCAAAATTGTAAGAGCGAGTTTTGCACAACGAAGAAAAACTCTTTTAAATAACCTTGTTCATTTTATTCCAAATGGCAAGGAATTAAAAGCAAAGATCGAAGAAACATTGGAGCATGTTGAGGTTGACGGAAAAAGGAGAGGAGAGTCTCTTTCTATTGAGGAATTCGCCAAATTAAGTGATGCATTAGCAAAGGTTGTAAAATAAATAAAAAAGCAGAAGATCCAGGCAAAATAAGTCACGATCTTCTGCTTTTTACTTTGCTTATATCCCCATGATATAAATCACCAAAAGCAAAAAACTACATAGGCTAGAAAAGGATACATTTTATACATGGTAAAAGATTACTTGAAGTGTATAAGAGATCTCGAAGCCTGATTAATGGGTAAATAAAGTGTTCAGGTGAATCATTCATTGGAGTGATATAACATGCAAGTAAAAATCGGAGATGTTGTAGTAAGAAAATCCTATAACTTAGATTTGTTATTTAGAGTGATTGATGTCATTTCATCTGCTTCAGGAGAGCAGATTGCAATTTTACATGGTGATGAAGTGAGATTAATAGCTGATGCTGACTGTAGTGATTTAGTTCTTGTAGATGAGGCAGAGAGAAATTCCCGAAAGCAGAGAGAAAAAGAACGAATTGATCAATCTTATCATTTATTTAGGCAGGATTATCAGCTTCTAAGGGAAAAGCAGGAGTACTATGCAACATCCAGCTATAGCCACAATGAAGAGTTTTTCCATATGCCGGGGAGAGTCCTGCATGTTGATGGAGATCCACTTTATTTACAAAAGTGCTTGGCTTTATATGAGAAGATTGGTGTACCGGTTAATGGTGTTCACCTTAATGAAAAAGAGATGCCGGAAAAAATCACAGAGCTCCTATCAAAATATCGACCTGATATATTAGTTGTGACCGGACATGATGCATACTCAAAACATAAGGGAAACATTGACGATATCAATGCCTATAGACATTCCAAGCATTTTGTTCAAACTGTCCGTAATGCAAGAAATAAGGTACCACATCTTGATCAGCTTGTAATCTTTGCTGGGGCATGTCAGTCTCACTTTGAATCTTTGATACGTGCAGGGGCTAATTTTGCAAGCTCTCCTTCAAGAGTAAACATTCATGCACTAGATCCTGTATATATTGTTGCTAAAATAAGCTTTACTCCTTTTGTAGAAAGAATAAATGTATGGGAAGTCCTTCGTAACACATTAACAAGGGAAAAAGGTCTTGGTGGTGTGGAAACAAGAGGAGTATTAAGAACAGGAATGCCGTATAGAAAGCCAACAACACAATAAACTTGCGCCGCTTACGTATCATATGTAAGTGGCTTTTTCTGTTTTTGTAAAACGTCCTGTTGTTTGTGGGGCTCAATGTGGTTTTTAAGGAGATTGAAATGATGAATCTTCAAGAAATTTTTTGATAAAATTCTATAAGATTTTTAATGGAGGTCATTATTTGATATTCAGTATTTTTTAAGATTTTTCTATAAAAATAACCCGTACACAGAGGGAAATGAGATAAAAAATGAACGTTTGAAAAGAAAATTATAAAAAACATTCATTTTCATACATAAAAGAGGGAATGATTGTTCAAACTAACCATAACAAAGTGAGAATTTTGTTGAAAACATTTTATTGACAGTAGTGAAAAATTACTGTTATAATTTTAATTTTATTTGACTTACATAGGCGGAAGGTTGTATAATCATATTAGTGAGGTGGATGCAATGGGAAAAACTCTAACGGATATTAAAAAGTCCTTGGATGGTAATCTTGGCAGACGACTAACTCTTAAAGCTAATGGTGGTCGTAGAAAAACGATAGAACGCTGTGGTGTGCTAGCAGAAACCTATCCATCTGTCTTTGTTATTGAGCTTGATCAAGATGAAAATTCATTTGAACGAGTATCTTACAGCTATGCCGATGTATTAACCGAAACAGTGCAATTAACATTTTTTGAAGATACAACAGGTTCGTTTGCAGTTAGTGGACAGTAGACATCAATGTTTACTGTTTTTTCTTTTGTCTAAAAGTGACATATTAACGTTTTCATTACATATATCTTTTGTTTTATGCAAATACTAAATAATGCCGCAGTACTATCTCTTTCTTTTACATTCCAAGCTTATCCTTTGAAAGGTGTGGTCGACATGGGCAGACGTCGTCGTGGAATGATGTCGGAAGACTTTAAATATGAGTTAGCAAAAGACTTAGGTTTTTACGATACAGTAAAAGAAGAAGGCTGGGGAGCTATTCGATCACGGGATGCTGGTAATATGGTAAAGCGTGCAATTGAATTAGCACAACAACAGCTTGCCCAACAAAATAATGTAAATCAGTAATGATAGCGGCGGGGCTGGCTAAAATTACTCACTTATTCAGTTTTATAAGTGAGGTTTTGGTCAGCCCTTTCTTTCTATATGAAATTTACTATAAATTCTAGCTTTTTTGAATTAGTGACATAATCGTGGTCAATGATAGTGAAAACTGTTTCATTTCAACTGGAATTGTCGAAAAAGGCAATACAATACCTGCTTTTGTGGTACAATGTTGATACAATTTTTAGATCGTTTAAGTAGGTGATGACAATGCGTGTATTAGAAAAAGCACCAGCGAAAATAAATTTGTCACTTGATGTACTAAAGAAACGTGACGATGGCTTTCATGAAGTTAAAATGATTATGACAACAATAGATTTAGCTGATCGGGTTGAACTTATTGATCTACCTTACAATGAAATTCGAATTGTATCACATAATCGTTTTGTGCCAGACGATCAAAGGAACTTAGCCTATCAAGCTGCACGACTTTTGAAGGAGCGCTATCAAGTTAATAGAGGTGTTTCCATATCTATAACAAAAACAATTCCTGTTGCAGCAGGGTTAGCTGGTGGAAGCAGTGATGCTGCAGCAACTTTACGTGGCTTAAATAAGCTATGGAGTCTTGGGCTGACTCTTGATGAATTGGCTACACTTGGTGCGGAAATTGGTTCTGATGTTTCATTCTGTGTATACGGAGGAACGGCCTTAGCAACAGGTAGAGGAGAGATTATTCATCATATAGATCCACCTCCACATTGCTGGGTTGTGTTGGCGAAACCAACGATAGGGGTTTCAACAGCTGATGTTTATAAGAATCTAAATCTCCAAAAAATAAAGCATCCTAATGTTGAGGGAATGATAGATGCTTTACATAAAAATGACTATGATCAAATTTGTACACTTATGGGAAATGTATTAGAAAGTGTTACTTTACGAATGCATCCGGAGGTGGCTAACATAAAGGATCAAATGAAAAGGTTTGGCGCAGATGCCGTATTAATGAGTGGAAGTGGACCAACAGTCTTTGGCTTGGTTCAATATGAATCGCGTTTGCCACGAGTTTACAATGGATTAAGGGGTTTTTGTGATCAGGTTTTTGCAGTAAGAATGCTTGGTGAACGAAACATCCTTGATTAAATACGGATATTAAGTTATATTTACAATAATAATATTCGGATTTTGGAGGTTGCCAGTTCATGAAATTTCGTCGTAGTGGTCGACTTGTTGATATGACAAACTACTTGCTTCATCATCCACATTCTTTAGTGCCGTTAACCCATTTTTCTGAAAAGTATCAATCTGCTAAATCCTCTATAAGTGAAGACTTAACCATTATTAAAGAAACTTTTGAGCAGCAAGGAATAGGAACGTTGTTAACAGTTCCTGGTGCAGCTGGTGGAGTCAAATTTATACCAAAGGTTGCGATAAGTGAAGCAAAGCAATTTATTGAAGAACTTTGTGAATTTATTGCAAAGCCGGAGAGGCTACTGCCGGGTGGATACTTATACTTAACTGATTTATTAGGCACTCCTTCTATTGTTAATAAAATAGGCCGGCTTTTTGCAACTGTTTTTAGTAACAGGAAGATCGATGTTGTTATGACTGTTGCAACAAAAGGGATTCCATTGGCTTATGCAGTAGCAGCACAACTGGATGTACCGGTGGTTATTGTAAGGAAAGACAGTAAGGTAACAGAAGGATCAACTGTAAGTATTAATTATGTTTCAGGCTCATCTAAGCGTATTCAAACCATGCTGCTAGCTAAACGAAGCTTAAAAGAGGGATCTAATGTATTAATCATAGATGACTTCATGAAAGCAGGAGGCACCATAAATGGGATGGTAAGCCTTCTTGAGGAGTTTAAGGCAAAGGTAGCAGGGATCGGTGTTTTAGTCGAGACAGAGGGCGTTGAAGAGCGGTTGGTGGATCAATATGTTTCACTAGTGAAATTAGCTGATGTCGACGTTCGTGAACGAAATATCCAAGTAACAGACGGAAGTTACTTCCAAATTGTTAATGAAGAAAAGATTGGAGAGGATTTGAATGAGAACAGTTAGTACAAGCAATGCACCAGCAGCAATTGGACCATATTCACAAGGAATTATTGTTAATAACGTATTCTACAGCTCAGGTCAAATACCGTTAACAGCTGAGGGAGAAATGGTGACAGGTGATGTTGTTGAACAAACACATCAAGTGTTTCAAAATCTGAAGGCTGTACTTGAGGAAGCAGGTGCTTCTTTAGAAACGGTTATTAAAGCAACAGTCTTTCTTCAGGATATGAATTCATTTGTTCCGTTTAATGAAGTTTATGGTCAATACTTCTCGGAGCATAAACCAGCCCGTTCATGTGTCGAAGTAGCAAGACTACCTAAAGATGCATTAGTTGAAATAGAAGTTATTGCGTTAATTAAATAATATCTTTTGCCAATCACAAACTGTGATTGGTTTTTTTGTTTTGAGAATAGTTAAGAGGTTCTATCAATGAAGATGATTGGAGCGGAAATTAACAGGTTCAAAAAAGGAAATGTCGATAAAAATTTCTTTATAAAATTGGTATTCTTTTTAAATGAAGGAAGAAATTGTTGGTTTTCACTATTTTTTGTCAATAAATTTGCCCAAAAATAAAAAAATTTCAAAATAAGGGAGGAATAATAAAAAAAACGTTGAATTAAGTAACTAAAGTTTTTCATATGGGGGAAAAGGTGGTGAACAGAATGGAAGTTACAGACGTAAGATTACGCCGCGTAAATACCGAAGGACGTATGAGAGCAATTGCCTCTATTACGTTAGATCATGAGTTTGTTGTACATGATATTCGCGTAATTGATGGTAATAACGGTCTCTTTGTTGCGATGCCAAGTAAGCGCACTCCTGACGGTGAATTCAGAGATATTGCACACCCTATTAATTCTAGTACACGCGGAAAAATTCAAGATGCTGTATTAGCCGAATATCATCGTTTAGGTGAGTTAGAAGTAGAATTTGAAGAAGCAGGTGCTTCATAAAATAAAGATAAGAACTTTGCCTAATTGGGCAAAGTTCTTTTTATTTTGTCATTATCACAAGTTAAGAACAACCAACCTCTCCATTATCCCACTTACCATCTACTTTTCAGACTTTTTAAAAATAATGAACTTTCCTGTCACAAACGTGCGAAAAGCAAAACTTATGCTAAAATTAGAAATATCGTGTACTTTTTTTTGTTGTCTTGAAATAGGACTTATTTTAAGATATATTTTTTATGGATAAAAAGGTGTACTATTATAAACATTCTATAGATTACTTCTAATTGGGGGCCTAAATAATGGATAAACGGTATGCAGTAATTCTAGCTGCAGGTCAAGGCACAAGAATGAAATCTTCTTTATATAAAGTATTACATCCTGTTTGCGGAAAGCCTATGGTTCAGCATGTTTTAGATCAAGTGTCACAACTAAC